>DPMS01000448.1 GCA_003541285.1 Actinomycetota bacterium | reverse complement strand
GGGTCCGAGGGAGCACGCATCGTGGCTTAGACGGCTGCCGCTCAGTTGTCGCAGTAGTGATCAGAATTTCTGCGGCTTGACGAGGCGCGGGGCGCCGACGCGGCGATCACCAGAGCCATCGGCGCCTACCTGGATGCCGAGCGCGGCGTGCCGGACGTGGCCGCTGCCCTCGACGGCGCGCGGGCGATCCTGGCCGAGCGGTTCGGGGAGGACGCCGATCTGATCGGTGCGCTGAGGGAACGGATGTGGTCGCGGGGCCGCCTGGTCTCGCGGGTGCGGGAGGGCAAGCAGGAGGCGGGGGCCAATTTCGCGGACTACTTCGAGTTCGACGAGGCGCTGCGCGCACTTCCCTCGCACCGCATCCTGGCGGTTTTCCGCGGGGAGAAGGAGGAGGTCCTCGACCTGACCCTGGACCCGGGTGAGGTGTACCCGGACGGCCGGGCTCCGGGGGCCGGTGACCTCAACGACTACGAGGAGCTGATCGCCGCCAACGCCGGCATCGCCGACCATGGCCGGCCGGGGGACCGCTGGCTCGCCGAGACGGTCCGCTGGGCCTGGCGGACCCGCCTCCTCGTCCATCTCGGCATCGACCTGCGGACACGGCTGTGGCAGCGGGCCGAGGACGAGGCGGTCCGGGTGTTCGCCGCGAACCTGCGCGACCTGCTGCTCGCCGCGCCCGGCGGTCCCCGGGCGACGATGGGCCTGGACCCGGGCTTCCGGACCGGCGTGAAGGTGGCGGTGGCCGACGCCACCGGCAAGTCGGTGGCGACGGCCACGATCTACCCGCATGAGCTGAAACGGCGGGCCGCCGGGGGCCCGGGGACACCGGGGGGAGCCGGCTGGGATGAGTCCATCGCCGTGCTCGCGCGCCTGGCCGCCGCACACAGGGTCGAGCTGATCGCGATCGGCAACGGGACCGCTTCCCGCGAGACGGACCGGCTCGCGGCCGGCCTGATCAAGGCGCATCCGGAACTGAAGCTCACCAAGGTGATGGTCTCCGAGGCCGGGGCCTCGGTGTACTCGGCGTCCGCCTACGCCGCGCGGGAACTGCCGGGCATGGACGTGTCGCTGCGCGGCGCGGTGTCGATCGCACGCCGTCTGCAGGATCCGCTGGCCGAGCTGGTCAAGATCGACCCCAAGGCCATCGGGGTCGGCCAGTACCAGCATGACGTCGCCGAGGTCAAGCTGTCGCGATCGCTGGACGCGGTGGTCGAGGACTGCGTGAACGCGGTTGGCGTGAACGTCAACACAGCCTCCGTCCCGCTGCTGGCCCGGGTGTCCGGCGTCAGCGAGGGGCTGGCCGGTGCCATCGTGGCCCACCGGGACGCATCCGGCCCGTTCCGCACCCGCCAGGCACTCAGGGACGTGCCCCGGCTGGGCCCCAAGGCGTTCGAGCAGTGCGCGGGTTTCCTGCGCATCCCCGGTGGTGACGACCCGCTCGACGCCTCCAGCGTGCACCCCGAGGCGTACCCGGTGGTGCGGCGCATCCTGGCTGCCGCGGGCACCTCGGTGCCCGGGCTGATCGGGAACGCGGCGGTGCTGCGCTCACTGCGGCCACAGGAGTTCACGGACGGGCGTTTCGGGCTGCCGACCGTCAGTGACATCCTCGCCGAACTCGAGAAGCCGGGCCGCGACCCGCGGCCCGGCTTCTCGACCGCTGCGTTCGCCGAAGGCGTGGAGACCCTGGAGGACCTCGCGCCCGGCATGGTGCTGGAGGGCGTGGTCACCAACGTCGCCGCGTTCGGCGCTTTCGTCGATATCGGCGTGCATCAGGACGGGCTCGTCCACGTGTCGGCCATGTCGCGCAGCTTCGTCTCCGATCCGAGGGAGGTGGCCAAGCCCGGCGACGTCGTGCGGGTGAAGGTGCTCGGCGTCGACCTTGCCCGGAAGCGGGTTTCGCTCACGATGCGGCTGGACGATGAGGCCAGCGGCGCGGGTGGCCCGGGTGGGGCCGGCGGCCCCGGCTGGGCCGGGCGGCCCGGTAACCGGGACGGGCGGAGCGCAGGCCGGGACGGCAGGAGCCGGGACGGCGGTGCTGGCGGCCACAACGCCGGCCGCGGCGGGGGCCGGGGCAGCGGCGGGGGAGGGAAGCGCCCCGAGGCCGGCGGCGGTGGCGCCATGGCGGACGCGCTGCGGCGGGCCGGCCTGGTCGGCGGGGATGACGCCGGTCAGCGGCGGCCGGGCCGCTGACGCAGCCGGCCGAGCATGGCTGACCCCGCGGGCTCCGCGAACCAGCGGGCATGGCCGATGAGGTAGGTGTCGTAGGCGAGATCGGCGTTGGCGGGGGAGTGGACCACGTCGGCGAAGTACTCGATCTCGGAGAGCGCATACTCGACATGGGCCACGGGCACCACCTCGGCCAGAGCGGCGGCCTCAGCCGGGCTCAGGGGGCGGACCGACTCATAGCCGTCGAGCAGGGCGCTGATCGCGCTCAGGTCCGCCCCGGCCCGGCCGGTTCCGGTTAGTTCCAGCCAGCCCACGGTGCTGCGCTCGAGTGCGATCGCCAGATCGTGGACCGCGAACGTGCGGTTGGCCAGCCCGAAGTCGAACACCGCGGCGACCTGCCCATCCGGGGCAGGGGAATCCCAGGTGAGGTTGGATGGATGCCAGTCCCCATGCCCCCACTGCGGTTCCAGCGCGGCCAGCAGCGGCGCAGCCCGGTGGATCGCGGGGAGCAGGTGACGGGCAAAGTCGTCCCGCCAGTCCCGGGTGCCCAGGTAGCGGCCAAGACCGGGCCGCTGGCCAGCCATGGCGTCCACCTCGGCGAGCGGGTCCGCGGCGGCAATGACAGCACAGGAGTTCGTGAGCACACCAGGTGCCCGCGCCGGATGCCGGAAGCCGGCCGCAGCCTGGTGGAGCCGGGCGAGCGCAGCGCCCGCGGCCCGGGCATGACCAAGGCTCGTGAACGGTGTCCATGACATCGCTTCCCGGTACAGATCGAGGCCGGGAGCCACCTCATGCACCTCGTAGACGAAGTCATCACCCGCCAGCGTGGTCGCCCCGGCCAGCGTGCGGCGCACCGCCGGCACCGGTACGCCGTGCGCGGCCAGGTGGGCGGCGAACGCGTGCTCAGCGGCGAGCTGAGCGGCGGAACGTACCCGGGTGTGGTGGCGCTTCACGAAGACAGCGCCGCCGCCGCCGTTGACAAGTGCGGCGGCGGACATCGGCCGCGGGCTGCGCCACGTGACAACGGTCCCGCCGCCCGCGTCTTGGGGGCCGGCGCCGGGGCTGCGGGCCTGGCCAGTGGCGGGGGTGGTGAACTGGGCGAGCACCGCGCTCACCTCGTCGCGGCTGAGGGGGCTCCAGTCCGGCTCGACCAGATTCTTGCCCATGCCGTGGACGAGCCCGGCCGGCGCGGCCGTCCCGGTCATACGCTCACGTCGCCGCTGGGGCTGCGCTCGGCGAACTGGGCGGCGGCGGGACGCCGGAGCAGGGCGGTGAGCCGGCCCACCAGCAGGGTCACCACCGCGGCGGCCACGAACGAGCAGATCGACGCGGACATCCAGCTGGCCGGCGTGAACCCGATCAGGCTGGCCACCCGGGTCCAGAGCGACACCCACCAGGAAACGTATCCGGGGTTGATGAGCTGGTAGGTGATGAAGCCAGCCGCCCAGGGCAGGAGCATCAGCCAGCGGGAGCGGGCACGGCCCGACAGGTCCCAGCGGCCCCGGGCGAGGACGAAGAAGTCGACGATGAGCACGGCCGACATCGGCACGAACACCGAGCCCAGCAGGATGAGGAAGTTCTCGTAGTCGGCGATGGTCAGGAAGAGCGCGCCAGCGGTGGTCAGGGCGGCGATGGCCAGGGCCAGGACCCGCCGGTCCCACAGGGGCCGCAGGTTCTGCGTGGACACGGCCGTCGAGTAGACGTTGGCGAAGGACTGGTCGAGCTCGCGCAGCGCCAGGATGCCGAACCCGAGCGCGCCCACCGGCAGTGCGATGAACGCGCCGAAGATGTCGTTCGGGTTGCGCGCTACGGTGAGCAGGGCGAGCAGCCCGATCACGTAACACCAGATCTGGGTGATGCTGTAGCCCACGAGCGCGCCGCTGAACGCTGCCCGCTGGCTCCGCGAATGGCGGGTGTAGTCCGCGGCGAGCGGCGCCCACGAGATCGCCACCGCCACGACGGTGTCCATCGCCACCCAGAAGCCGGACCAGGTGCCGTGCGTGAAGGCGGGCAGCGGGTGGCGGATGAGCTGGATAAACAGGTAGGTGAGCACGACGACGACCGCGACGGTGACATAGCGGCGCAAGATCCGGATCGAGCCCAGCGGGCGGACCGTGAGCAGGGCGGTCGCCACGCCGGCTATCAGGATATAGCCCCACTTCGGCAGGGCAGGCGCCACGATGTGCGCGGCGGTGGCGATCGTCACCAGCTCGAAGATGCCCCAGCCAAGGCACTGGAGAATATTGACCGCCGTCGGGAGATAGGACAGCTTCGCCCCGAACACCCCCCGGAGCAGCACCATGGCCGGTGCTCCGGTCCGCGCACCTGGCAGCCCGGCCAGCGCGACGGGCAGCATGCCGAGCACTGTCCCGATCACGATCGCTGTCAGCCCCGCCGCGAGCGACAGTTCCGGCGTGCCTGTGCCGCCCGGCTGGAGCACGAAGATCGCCCCGGTGAAGCCGAGCAGGCTCACGCCGAGATTCCCCCACAGGCCCAGCTGGTCCCACAGGCTGAGCGCCTGCGGGACCGGATCGGCCAGGGTGGGGGCGACCTCGGAATGCTGGTCTCCGCGGACGGTGACGAACGTCTCCTGCGGTGTCTGTGTGACGGCCATGGCTGCCTCCCTACGCCGGCATTACCCGGTCAGGTTCAGACGGTCGGTGGCGCAGTCAGTTCGGCCAGCCACCCTCTCAGCCCGGTTGGCCCGGGCTCCCGTGTGATTGCCGACTCGATGGTATCTCCATGAACTGCCCGATCCCAGGCCTGCCCGCCCGCGAACGACGCCCCGGCCATGAGGCCCGCCGCGGCTAGAGATCGTTTCCGGCGTAGGAGAGGTTGAAGCTCTTATTCGCGAGCGGGAAGTCCGGGACGATCGTGCCGGCCAGGGCGACCGGCAGGGCGGGCCAGTTGAGGAAGGACGGGTCGACGATCTTGCAGCGTGTGATCAGGCCGTCCGGGCTGACTTCGATCCGCTGGACGACATTCCCCCGCCAGCCCTCCACGATCCCCAGCCCGTGGCCGGCACCGTCCCGGCCAGGCCCGGAGTGTGAGCGCGCGCGCCTGGACCAGCCCGAAGCCGACGTCGTCGCACAGCGCGCCGATGTCGGCGACATGGTTGTAGAGGCGCTCAAGCTCAAGCAGCAGTGCCCGGAGCCGGCCGGCTTCCACCGGCACNNGGGCCATCGTGAGCTCGCTCACGAAGAGGCTGAACGGCGGCAGCCCCTGGCTGGCGGCAACGGCGTATCTCCTGGCGCGAAGGAGCGGATCTGCATGGAAAGCGGCGTCATGGAGCGTGGCTGAACTGCTGGGAGCGCAGGATCTGCTCGACGGGACGCTGGATGCCGTGCCCGGCCCGGCCGACGGCTTCACCATCGACGCCATCGCGGGGATCCGCAACGACGCGCTCGCTGACGTCCTCGGGCCAGGGCTCGTCGAGGTCCTGCGCGCAGATCGCCACCTGCTGTCCCTCGTCGCGCCCCGGGGAAATCCCGGCAGTCATCTCTTCAGGTGCTTGTCGAAGAAGGCAGCGATCCGGCGGTGCGCGTCCTGCGCGGACGGCTCGTGGTAGCGGGTCCCGGAGATCTTCGCCAGGAACACCAGCAGCGGGGTCGCGTCAGCGGGATCGTGGTCGTTGATGAACCCGTGGCCCGCCCCGGGGTACACCTTGACGTCGTGGTCCACGTGCAGCGCGGTGAGGGCGCGTTCGAGCCTCGGGGCGGCGCTGCGGCCCATCGGCGACCGGTCCCTGCCCCCGTAGCTGCCAACTACCGGGCAGGCGCCGGCCAGGCTCTGCTCGGCATCGCGGGGGCAGCCGCCGTAATTCACGCTGGAAGCCGAGTAGCCATGCCCGGCGGCGAGCGCCAGCGCGTAGCCGCCGCCCATGCAGAAACCGATGACGCCGATCCTGCCGGTGCAGTTGCCGTCGGCTGCCAGCCAGTCGCGCGCCGCGTCAATGTCGGCGACGGTGCGTCCCCTCCCGGCGGTCACCTCGCGCATGATCGTCCACAGGCAGCGCAGCCTGCTGCCCCAGTAGTAGAGGTCGGGGGCGGCAGCCAGGTATCCCTCGCCCGCCAGCCAGTCAGCCTGGTTTCTCAGGTCGTGGCTCATCCCGGTGAAGTCGTGCACGACGACCACACCCGGCCAGGGCCCTTTGCGGGAAGGCGTGGCCACATACGTTGGCATCTCCCCGTAGGAAGTGCGGATCATTACCTCTGTCATCGCGGCTCCTGCCCGGCGCGGCGGGTGAATCTTCATCCTGCACGGCCGGTTCGCCGGTTCGTAGGGCCGAAGGCCACACCCCGGCGGGGAGCCCGTCCGCCCGGTGGGGTGGGGCAGGACGCAAGCGCTGAGCCGTTCACCTGCCGGATGGCTGTGGCCGGCTGGGGCCGTTCCTGATCAGGCTGCCTTGGGCGAACGTTGTGCGATGGCCGCCGCGAGAACGGCGCCTGCCAGCGCCAGGCCACCCAGGACGGCGAGCCCGGTGGCTGCGGGAAGTTCGAGGTAGGGGCGGCCGAACGCCCCGAACACCGACAGTCTGCTCACCCAGTCGGGCCAGCCGAACAACTGGACCAGGAAGGTGAGCAGATAGGAGGCCGCGGCGAAGACCGCGAGCACGGTCACGGCGAGCCCGCT
>DPMS01000162.1 GCA_003541285.1 Actinomycetota bacterium | reverse complement strand
GCCGGTATGGGCAGAGCCGGTCACGCCAGGACTCCCTTCAGCCGGGTCATCACTGCGTCCCGCAGGTCTGATGGCTCACTGACGATCACGTCCGCCCCGAACGAGGCGATGTGCTCGGCGAACCAGGCGGCGTCGGCGAAGGGCACATCCACCAGATCCCAGCCGTCGCCAGCCGGCTGCTCGCGGGTCGCCCGGCGCCGCAGGCCATAGCATGTCCCCGTCCTGACCCTCAGCGTGGCCGCCTGCTGCTCCACCGGATGGGAATCCCATTCCCGCACCAGTTCCCTGACATCGATGCCCTCCGGCACGCTCACCGATCCGCGCGGGCCGCTGAACTCCACCCGGCCCTCGATCCTGCTCAGCCGGAACACCCTCACCGCGTCCCGCGCCTGGTCATGCCCGGCGACATACCAGCGGCCATGCCGGTTCACCACTCCCCACGGCTCCAGGTTCCGGCGTTGCGGCTCGCTCCGCCCGGCCGCCCGGTAGGTGAAGGTGACCGGCCGGCGGTCCCGGACCGCCTCCCAGAGCGGGCCGAACGCCGCTTCCCCGGTCAGCCGGGGCTCGATCCCCGGCTGGCCGGTCTCCTCCGCCTCCACCCCGGCGGCCCGCAGTTTCAGCAGCGCGCCAGCGGCCGCACCTGCGAGTTCGGCGCGGCGCCACACCCGGGCCGCCAGCGCCAGCATGGCAGCCTCATCGGGCTCGAGCCTGATGTCGGGCAGCACGTATGCCTGCCGGGGGATGCGGTAGCCCGTCTCCTCGTCGGCTGCCGCGTTGGTGCCCACGTCCAGCGGGATCCCCAGCTCGCGCAGTTCCTCCTTGTCCCGCTCGAACATGCGCTTGAACGCATCGAAAGAATCGGGATAGCCCGGGACGGCCGCGCGGATCTGGGTGGCGGTCAGGTAACGCTGGCTGGACAGCAGGCAGACGACCAGGCTGAGCAGGCGCTCGGTCTTCCGCTTCGACATCGCTTGATTCTCCCGTCCCCGGTCATTCTCCCCCGCTTGCCCCCCGCGCGCTTGAGGTTAAGGCGAGCGGGTGACCCCTGGTCAAGTTACCCTGCCAGGATGATCCGATGGCGGAGCGCCGTGGTCGAGGCAGTGCGCCGGGAGTGGCCGGGAGCGGTCGAGCTTGAGACGCGGGCAGACGGGGTCCGGATGCCAGCGCTGGCCTATCCCCGCCTGACCGGCCGGCCGCAGGTGGGTGACCGGGTGCTGCTCAACACCACCGCGCTCGACCTCGGTCTTGGCACCGGTGGCTATGCGCTGGTGGTAGCCGTCCCCGAACGCCTGCCCGATGACCCCGGTGAGCCGGGCCACCTGGTGAAGGCCCGCTATACGCCGCTGCAGGCCACCGTGCTGGGCGCCGATGAGCAGGGGTCGCCGCACCATGAGGTGCTCCGCGAGGCCGATGATCTGGCGGCCATGCCGGTCGTGATCGCCGACCTGCACTCTGCTCTGCCCGCGGTGCTCGCCGCTTTGCGGGCGGACCGCCCGGATGCCACGGCGGCCTACGTGATGCTCGACGGCGGGGCGCTGCCGGCCTGGTTCTCGCGCACCACCGCGGCCTTGCGGGACGCCGGCTGGCTGGCGGGCACGGTGACGGTCGGGCAGGCTTTCGGCGGCGACCTGGAGACCGTCACGTTGCATACCGGGCTGCTGGCCGCCCGCCACGTGCTGGGGGTGCAGGTGGCTGTGGTCGCCCAGGGCCCGGGGAACCTGGGCACCGGCACCAGGTGGGGTTTTTCCGGTGTGGCCTGCGGGGAGGCGGTCAACGCGGCGGCCGTGCTGGGTGGCCGTCCCGTGGCCTGCCTGCGGGTCAGCGAGGCCGACCCACGCGAGCGCCACCGTGGGGTGTCCCACCACAGCCTGACCAGCTACGGACGCGTGGCACTGGCCAGGGCGGATGTCGTGGTCCCGGATCTGCCAGGAGAGTTCGGGGAGCGGGTGGCCGCTCAGGCCGCCCCCCTGGCGCAGCGCCACAACCTGGTGCGGGTGGCGGTGGACGGGCTGCTGGAGGTGCTCGGCGGGTGCCCGGTGCGGCTGTCCACCATGGGCCGCGGGCTGGCCGAGGACGGCGCCTACTTCCTGGCCGCCGCAGCAGCCGGCCGGCACGCGGCGCACCTGCTCGCCGGTGACCGCTTACCCTTACCAGCATGCGAGAGGGGCTGCGGTTCGACCTTGAGCGGCATGCGGTCCGGGTCGTGCTGGNNCGGGAGGAGACCGGGCTGATCCTGGACCCGGCCGGGCTGGGACCCCCGGCGTGGCGGCGTGACTCGACCTGGCGGTCACGCGGCCTGCGCCGCCTCCAGCATGAGGTGGTGCTGGCCGCCCAGGTCCCTGGGCATCAGCCGGTCATCTCGGCTGACGGCAGGACGCAGAATGAGCTCGAGGTCTACGTCGATGCCCGCTGGTGGCCGGTTACCGACATCCTCACCAGCCGGGAGCGCTTCTACCCCGGCCGGCTTCCGGACCTGCTTCCCGCCTTCCTGGCTGGCGAGGCTATCGACGAGCCGTTCGAGTACTGGAACTGAGCAACGGCCGCGGGATCCCAGCTCAGGTGCTGAACGCGCCGAGGACGTCGACCACGAAGACCAGGGTGTCGGTGCCCTTGATGCCTGCCTGCGGGCTGCCGGATTTGCCGTATCCATCTGCGGGCGGCACGACCAGCATCACCCGGCTGCCTACTGTCTGGCCGAGGAGGCCTTTGTCCCAGCCGGCGATGACCTGGGTGGGAGTGGCGCCGATGGTGAAGTTGAACGGCTGGTGACGGTTCCAGGACGCATCGAAGACCTTGCCCGTGCTCCAGATGGCCCCGACGTACTGTGCCACGACCATCTGGCCCTTGGTCACCGCTGGCCCGCTGCCCTTGATGAGGGTCCTGGTCACCAGCGTGGCCGGCGGCTTGCTGGTGGGCATCTTGATCGTGGGGGCGGCGCCGTTGACGGCGGTCACGGTGGGCAGGCCTTTCCCGCCATTGGACTCGGCGGTGCCGGTGGCCGAGGCGTTGGCCTTGAAGTCCTTCATCATGTCCACCACGAAGACCAGCGTGTCGGTCGGCTTCACGCCCGCCTGGGGGTTGCCCGAGGTGCCGAAACCGTCCTTGGGCGGGATGACCGCCAGCACCCGGCTGCCCATCTTCTGGCCGATCAGCGCGGTCTCCAGGCCGGGCAGGAGCTGCCCGGCGAACAGCGTAGGCCGGTGAGCGGTGAAGCTGCTCTGCGCGAGCCGGTGCGAGGTGCCGCTCCAGATGTAGATGGCGTAGTTACCGACGAAGGCATCCGTCCGCTGCAGCACCGGCCCGGTGCCGTGGATGAGGGTCTTGACCGTGAGGCTGCCACCCGCCTTCTCGGCCGGGATCTTGATCGTCGGGGGCTGGCCGAAGGCGCCGGATACCTTCACCACCGGCTTGGCAGTGGATGAGGAGGAGCCGCCACAGCCCGCGAGGACGCCGATGGCCAGCAGCGGGAGGAGGACTGCGATACGTCGCATGGGAAGCCTTGTCGTCTGCCGGTAATGAGCCCAGCCAGCCTACCGGCTGTAGCTGACCGCTACCCCCGAACGGAGCAGCCGTTCCGGAATGCCCGCCACCGATCAGGGCATCCCGGTTTGGATTGCCTGGGCGATCCAGGGAATCACCTCATCAGGCATCTGGGCAGCGGGTCCTGGCCCTCGAGTACCTTCAGCACCAGATCGGGCACGACAGTCACCTGTCTTTCGCCGCCTTCTGACGTGGGACAACCGGGGTGAGGGGGCTGCCCGCCGTGGCTGTGGGGAGCGCGGGATCCGCAGCGGGCGCTGGCGGCGCGGGCAGGCGGCTGGCCGCACGCGCCGCGGCATGGGCCCGGATCTGCTCGGCCGTCAACCGCCGCCCGAAGGCGAACCAGTACCAGCGGAGGTATTCGGGGAGCCACCGGATGACCCGGAAGTCCGACACCCCGGCCTGCCGGTCCAGCCAGATGGTGGGGATCTCGGCCACCGGCCGCCGCAGCCGCATGGCCTTGGCGGTCAGCTCGATGCCGATCTCGAACCCGCCCCGCGAGTCGATACCCACCGTCTTGATGAAGTCGGTCGAGTATGCCTTGAAGGAGTTGGTCGCGTCCCGGGTACCGACCCGGGTGAGCAGATGCAGTGACCTGCCTGCGGCGCGGGACATCAGCCCCTTCACGAACGGCCCTCCCACCTGCTGGCCCCCGGCCACGTACCGGGAGGCCGCCGCCACGGCCACGCCTCGTTCGACCAGCCGGGTCAGGTCGTCGATCTGGCGTGGGTCGTCGCACCCATCGGCCATGGTGACCACCGCAACGGGCGCGGCAGCGGCGTCGATGCCATAGCGGATCGCATTTGCCGGCCCGGGGCCGTACTCGTTGACCAGCAGCCGCAGCCGCGGCTCCTTGCTGGCGAACTCGCTGACCACCTGGGCGGTCGGGTCATCCTCGCTGTCCACGACCACCAGCACCTCACAGGGCAGCCGCACCGATTCCAGCAGCCGCTCCAGCACGCCGCACACCTGCCCGCCCTCGTTGCGAGCGGGAATCACGACCGACACGCGCGCCCCAGCGCTGGTCAGCCCGGTAACACCGGCCAGCCTCACACCAGCACTCCCTTGCCGAGGATGTTCCAGATGTCGGCGACCGGCACGGTCACCGCCAGGCCGCGGTATTCCGGATGCGGCGTCGCGATGATCAGCAAGTCGGCCCGGGCGAGCACGGTGTCCATCGGCTCGAGGTCGGGATCGGTCAGGACGTACGGGTCGGTGCAGATCACGGCATCGGCCTTGACCGACAGGATCCGCTTGAGCTTGTACGACAGGCTTGACCGGATGTCATCGGACGACGCCTTGAACGCCATGCCGAGGATGCCCACCGTCATCGAGCGCAGATCGAACCGCTGTTCCAGGCGGTGTACCAGGTAAAGCGGCAGGCCCTCGTTGATGGCCATGGCCGTATGGCCGAGAGCGAAGTTGTTGTTGTTGTAGGCGGCGAGCTGCATGGTGTCCTTGAACAGGCACGGGCCAGCGGCGAACCCGGCCGGCGGCAGGTCCGCGGCGCGCGGGTAGTCGGCTGCGAGACCGCGGCGGATCCGCTCGAAATCAAGCCCCCGGTCGTTCGCCATCATGTAGAGCTGGTTGGCGGTGGCGAACTTGATGTAACGCCAGACGTTGGTGAACAGCTTGGCCAGTTCGGCCTCTTCCGGTGACATCACGATGATCCTGGGGGTCAGCCGCCGGAACAGGCCGCTGGCCCGTGCACAGCCACGCTGGGTCCGGCTGGCAACGATCTGCGGCAGCTCGAACAGTTCGGTCATGGCCGCGCCCTCGGCGATCCGTTCCGGGCAGAAGGCCACGTCGACATCGAGGCCGAGCCCGCTGACGATCTTCTCCACGAGCGCGGTGGCGCCGGGATAGACCGTGCTGCGCAGGATCAGGATCTGTCCGTCGGTGAAGTACCGGGCGCACTGGTTCAGCACCTTCGGGATGGCCCGCTGGTCGGGATTGAGATGCTCGTCGACCGGTGTCCCGATCACCACGATGAGATGCTCGGCCGTGGTCACAATGGCGGGATCGTTGGTCGCCTGCAGCCGCCCCGCGCCGAGCGTCCTGGTGAGCACGGCAGCGGCACCCGGTTCAGCGAAAGGCATCCGGCCCGCGTTGACGGCAGCCACGGCGTCAGAACTCACGTCGTAGATCCCGACTCTCGCGCCACGGTCGGCGAAGGCGATCGCCAGCGGCAGCCCCACGTGACCGCAGCCGCCGATGATCACCAGATCCAGGGTGGCGCCACGAGGCGGATCGGTCACGGGAACCCCCGGGTCCGGAACGGATGCAGGCCGAACTGGGGAGATCTTAGCAATGTTGACTACGGTTAGCCGCCAGTCATAAGCATTACGTAGTCAATGGTTCGCGAGCAGCGCCCGGACGCGGGCTCACATGCCGGCGATCAGCTTCTCAACCCGCTCATCGACCGAACGGAACGGGTCCTTGCACAGGACAGTCCGCTGCGCCTGGTCGTTCAGCTTCAGGTGGACCCAGTCCACCGTGAAGTCACGCCGCCGTTCCTGCGCGCGCCTGATGAACTCGCCACGCAGCCGCGCCCTGGTGGTCTGTGGCGGAACCGATTTGGCCTCGAAGATGTCGATGTCCCTGACCGCGCGCTCGACCGCGCCCCGCCGCTGCAGCAGGTAATACAGCCCCCGGCCGCGACGGACGTCATGGTAGGCGAGGTCGAGCTGCGCCACCCTCGGCGAGGACAGCGGCAGGTCATGCTTGGCGCGGTAGCGCTCGATCAGCTGGTACTTGGTCACCCAGTCAATCTCGCGGGCGACCAGGTCGAGATTGCCGTCATCGATCGCGGTCAGCGCCCGTTCCCACAGGTCAAGCACGCGCTTAGTGGTCGCGTCCGCGCCGCGGCGGTCGGTGAAGTCGCGGGCCTTGGAGAAGTACTCGCGCTGGATGTCCAGTGCGCTCGCCTCCCGGCCGTTCGCGAGGCGCACCCGGCGCTGGCCGGTCATGTCGTGACTGACATCCCTGATTGCCCGGATCGGGTTCTCCAGCGTCAGGTCCCGCATGACGGTGCCCGCTTCGATCATGCGCAGCACGAGGTCGGTCGAGCCGACCTTGAGCAGCATGGTGGTCTCGCTCATGTTGGAGTCGCCAACGATCACGTGCAGCCGCCGGAAACGCTCGGCGTCGGCGTGGGGCTCGTCCCTGGTATTGATGATCGGCCTGGACCGCGTGGTGGCCGACGAGACGCCCTCCCAGATGTGCTCGGCCCGCTGGCTGACGCAGTAGACGGCACCACGCGGCGTCTGCAGGACCTTGCCCGCGCCGCAGATGACCTGCCGGGTGACCAGGAACGGGATCAGGATGTCGGCGAGGCGGCCGAATTCCCCGTGCCGTCCCACCAGGTAGTTCTCGTGGCAGCCGTAGGAGTTGCCCGCCGAGTCGGTGTTGTTCTTGAACAAGTAGATGTCGCCGGCGATGCC
>DPMS01000160.1 GCA_003541285.1 Actinomycetota bacterium | reverse complement strand
CCGGCCGGTATCCCGGCCAGGGCGATCGCGGGGCTGGCGAACCCCAGGACGATTGTGGAAGTAAGACGGCTGAAGGTAGTTGCCCGAGACAATGAAAGCCTTTGGTCAGGCACGCCGCGACCGCGCGGCGTGCACAACTTCCGCCCAGGACGCCCGCCTGCCGCGCAGGGCAATCACGGGCAGGCGGGGGCGCGCGGATAACGCCGCAAGACGTCAAGGCCACCCGGGGCAGCCATCGCGCGCAGGGCGCCGGGATCCTTATTTGCCCGCGGTCGTATCCCGCTGCCACTAGCTCGCGGCAGCCGTTGACGACCGCAGGCAATTGGTCGTGCCCATCTGGCTAAATCAGGCATAAATCCTCACGCCCCCGTCTGCTCGGCCGGGCCGGGGGATTCCGTGTCGGTTTGCTACGGACGCGTCTATAATCCCGCCGGTGCGACTGCTATCACATCATTAACCAGCGGGGCAGTTTAATAAACATCGCAGGCCGAATGACGGTCCATAGATGAGGCATTGGGAATCAGCCCGCGAATGGCGGCCGGGCGCCAGTCATAGCGCCTGGGTAACACGGCCAAAGACCATCTGGTTACAGCCGGCAGCCGCCTCAGGACGGTTCGTTCAGCGGCGCTCCGGCTCCGGACAGCCACTCCATCTCGTCGTCCGCGCGCCGCCCGGCGTTGCGGGCCAGCGCCGCGTACAGGTCCGACTGGGTGACCTTGAGCTTGGACACGTCAGGGGCCTTGCCCTTGGCCTGCGCGATCAGCCGGCGGATAGCCTCCATCCCGGCCTCCCGGCAGATCCCGGCCAGGTCCGCACCCATGCAGCCATCGGTCTCCGCCACCAGCACGTCGAGGTCGACGTCGTCGGCAAGCGGCTGCTGGCGGGTGTGGACTTCGAGGATCGCCCGCCGCGTCGCCACGTCCGGGGCGGCCACCTCGATCTGCACATCGAACCGGCCCGGCCGCAGCAACGCGGGGTCCAGGATGTCGGGCCGGTTGGTGGTCGCCAGCGTGACGACACCGCGCAGTTCCTCGACGCCGTCGAGCTCGGTCAGGAGCTGGCTGACGATCCGCTCGGTGACGTGGTTCCCGCTCCCGTCGCCCCGGCGGGGCGCCAGCGCGTCGATCTCGTCCAGGAACACGATGCAGGGCGCCGCCTGGCGGGCCTTCTTGTAGACCTCCCGGATCCCCTTCTCGGACTCGCCGACCCACTTGGACAGCAGCTCGGGGCCCTTAACGGAGATGAAGTTCACGCCGCTCTCGTGTGCGACAGCCTTGGCCAGCAGCGTCTTGCCGCCACCGGGCTGCCCGGTGAGCAGGATGCCCTTGGCCGGGCGGGCCCCGGCGTGGGCAAGGACGTGCGCATACTGCAGCGGCCATTCGACGGCCTCACGCAGTGCGGACTTCGCCTCCTCCAGACCGCCCACCTGGTCCCAGGTGACATCGGGAATCTCGGTGAAGACTTCGCGCAGCGCCGACGGCTCCACCTCGCGCAGGGCGCCGAGGAAGTCCTCCATGGTCACCTCGAGCGCCATCAGCTCCTCGTACGGAATGTCCGCGTGGGCCAGATCGATGCTGGGCATCAGCCTTCGCAGCGCGACCATGGCGGCTTCCCGCGCGAGCGATTCGAGGTCGGCGCCACCGAAGCCGTGCGTCGCGGCGGCGAGATGATCCACGTCCACGTCCTCTGCCAGTGGCATGCCGCGGGTGTGGATCTCCAGGATCTCGCTCCGGCCGTTGCGGTCCGGGATGCCGATCTCGATCTCGCGGTCGAAGCGGCCCGGGCGGCGCAGCGCCGGATCGAGGTTCTGCGGCACGTTCGTCGCGCCGATCACGATCACCTGGCCACGCGACTTCAGCCCGTCCATCAGCGCGAGCATCTGGGCGACCACGCGCTTCTCGACCTCGCCCTTCACCTCGGTCCGCTTGGGCGCGATGCCATCGATCTCATCAAGGAAGATGATGGACGGGGCTTTCGCCTCAGCTTCCTCGAAGATCCGGCGGAGATGAGCCTCGCTCTCCCCATAGAACTTGTGGATGATCTCGGGCCCGTTGACGTGGATGAAGTGCGCCGCGGTCTCGTGTGCGACCGCCCTGGCGAGCAGCGTCTTGCCGGTACCGGGCGGGCCGTAGAGCAGGACCCCCCTGGGCGGGTCGATGCCCAGCCGCTCGAACACCTCCGGGAAGCGCAGCGGCAGCTCGATCATCTCGCGTACCCGCGCCACCGTATGGCCCAGGCCACCGACATCCTCGTAGGACACTGTCTGCGTGGCCTGCCCGCTGCCGCGGCGGCTTGCCGCCTTGACCGGGGTCAGCGTCTTGATCTGGACACGCGTTCCAGGCTGGATCATCACGAAACCGTCGGGGGTGGTGCTGCTGACGGTGAAGTTCTGCGGCCGGGCACCGAAGAGGTTGACGCTGACCCGGTCCTCGGCCTGCACGACGAGCCCGTCGATGAGCTGGCCGACGTAGGAGGCGTCCCGTGCCTGCGGCGCGCGCAGTGAGCCGCTGGGCGTCAGCGTCACCGTCTGCGCGCCCTGCGCCTGGGTCAGTTCCACGCTCACGCGGTCGTCAAGGCCCACGCCCGCGTTGTCACGCGCGACGCCGTCGATCTGGATCTGCCGCTTGCCGCGCTCGGCGAGGTGGGCGGGCATGATCTTCAGAGCGGCCGAGCGCTGCCGTCCGCTGACGAGTACGACATCACCCACGCTGGCGCCGAGGCGCTCCATGTCCGCGGGATCCAGCCGGGCCATCCCACGGCCTGCGTCCCTGGGGACCGCCCGTGCGACTCGCAAGGTCAGGCTTTTCTCGGGGTTGTTCTTCGGGGTTGTCATGCTGTCGGTACAAACTCCTCGAAAGCTGATCATGTCCGGATTCCGGACGCGACGGCCTTCGATCGGGCGCGGGATCGCGCTCAGTTTCCACCCGGGGGGTTTGCTGGCCGCACGGGAAGGCGTGGCCAGACGGACGCGCGGATGTGACGCGGGTCAGGGCGGCGAGTTGCCGGAGGCAACCATCACACACGCCGGGTGCTTATAAGAAACCAACCATACCCAAGAACCGTGGTTTGTCCACCCGAAAACGCTATCTAATTCTATGGTCTAGGTCACAGAACGTGGGTTTCATGTCACAAATCAGGTCATAAAGTGCATTCCGCCGCTGCCGGGGCGGCCATCTGCACCGTGACCAGCACACCAGGGAGCATCTTCTGTCCTCGCCGTGCCAGCCATCACCAGGTACCCGGGCTGGCGCCCTCACTAGCATCGTGCTGTGGAGTTGCTGCGAACCTCCCGGCTGGTGCTGCGGACCTGGGACGAGGCCGATCTGGCAGCCTACTTCGACATCTACTCCCGGTGGGAAGTCGCGCGCTGGCTCGGCAGCCAGCCCAGGCGGGCGCTGGCCGACCTGGATGCGGCACGCGCGGGCCTTGCCCGCCAGTACCGATGGAGATCCCCGGCATCTTGATTTCACGGCCCCGGGACACCAGAACCGGGACGAAACAGACATGATCATGGGCCGCAGACGTGAAACGTGATGGGAGAGCCGGCCACAGACGAGCCCGCGGGGCGGTGGGCGGGCCGGATCAGGGTGCCGGAGCCATACAGACGGCACCGGCTGGTAACCTCCCGTCCTTGTGGGCACTCCGGGGACCGTTGCGCAGGATGAGGAGAGCCACCCTGACGCCCGCGTTCAGAATGATGTGCTTTGGCCCTTGCGGGGCTGGCAGAAGGA
>DPMS01000156.1 GCA_003541285.1 Actinomycetota bacterium | reverse complement strand
TGCTCGGGCCGATCCAGGTCGAGCTGATCCCGTCCCAGGTGGTCATGGAGTAGTAGATGGCCTGCCCGATCGGGATCCCGAGCAGGGCCACGACCACGATCACGGCCGGCAGGCTGAGCAGGATGCCGGCCCGGCGCCGCCGCCGGGCAAGCCGGCTCCCTCCGCCGCGCCGGCGTGACCGGGCTGGGGCGTCCGCGGCGTCAGCCGCGGAAGTGGCCTGGACGATGCTCACCTGGCCCTCTCCTGTCGTGGCGGNCCCGGTGTGGCGGAGACCGCCGCCACACCGGGACTCCCGCGCTACGGGTAACTCGTGCCGCGCTGGGCCGCGGGCAGCTGGCCGAGCGTGGTCTGCATGTTCTGCAGCGCCGCGGCCGGTGACATTGTGCCGTTCAGCACCGATGGCAGCACCTTGCTGCCGGTGTTGACCACGTTGCCCTGTACCACGTTGTCCAGCATGGGGTACACCGTCATGTGCTGCTGGCTGACGAAGTTGAGCATTTCCTGGTTCACCGGGTTGGACGTGGATGTCCCGGTGATGGCCGGGATCAGGCCCGCCGCGTTGATGATCGTCGCGGCCTGCGGGGTGGTCATGAACTCCAGGAACTGCAGCGCCTGGGCCTGATGCTGGGTGTAGGTGGTCATCGACAGCCCGTCTCCGGCGTAGTCCACGACGCCCTTGATCGGGGTGTTCGAGAACGGCGGCACGAACGCGGCGACCTTGCTGCCGAGGGCCTGCGTGAACTTCTGGGTGTCCCGCGTGCCGTCGATCATCATCGCGGCCTTGCCGGACTCGAAGTCGCCCAGGTTGTTGGTCTTGGTGAGCACGTCGGAGTTGGTGCAGCCGGCGCTCTTCAGCTTGGCCCAGGTGGTGAGCTGGGTGGAGTTCGCCGCCGCGGTCCACCGGATCTGCCCGCTGTAGAGCTTCTGCCAGTCGGCCACCGGGTAGGAGCCGATCATCATGTAGCTCATGTCGTACCAGGGATAGAACTCGGCTCCCAGCGGCTGGCCACCGTTGCCGTAGGTCATCGGCAGGTACCCGGCCTTCTTCAGCTTGGTGCAGGCGGCGAACAGCTGGCTCCAGTCGGTCGGCACCGCGGTGACCCCCGCCTTGGCGAAGGCAGCCTTGTTGTAGAAGCCGATGTAGAACTGGTTCTCCAGCGGGATCACGTACGGCCCGTTGGCCGCGTTGAACTGGTCAGAGGTCCATTTCAGCGCGTTCGGGTCGATCCGCGCCAGGTCGGCGGCGCCGATCTTGCCCTGCAGGTTGGTGAGGAAGTTCTTGTACTGCAAGGTGAAAAGACCGGTCCACATAACGGCGAGATCGGGGCCGGTCTTGGAGACCGCCGCCGCCTGGAGCAGGGCGAAATAGTTGTCGGCGGGCTGGCTCACCACGTTCACCGCGATGTTCGGGTGCAGCTGGTGGAACGCCTTCGCCAGGTTCTGCAATGCGGTCGCGTTCTGCTCGGTGCCGTAGTTGTGCCAGATGGTGAGGGTCACCGGTCCCGACCCGGAGCCGGAGCCGCTACTTCCCCCACTGCTGCATGCGGTGGCGAGCATGGCCGCCACAGCCACCCCCGCCACCAGAATCCATCGCCTCACGGCTTTCTCCCTTCGGATGTCTCATCTGCCTGCTAGAGGTCATGACCTTCCGACCACCGGCTCCACGAACCGGCGGTGTGCTGCTGTCGGTGCGCGCAGGAAATCCAGGTCGCAGCCCTGCGGCGCCTGGAGGACGTGCTCGCGGTACAGGGCCGGCCAGCCCCGCAGATGGCCGGAGACCGGCGGTGTCCACCTGGCGCGCCGCCGGGCGATCTCCTCGCCGGGCACGTCCAGGCTGATCGAGCCCGCCGCGGCGTCCAGGCAGATCATGTCGCCGTCGGCGACCAGGGCGAGCGGGCCGCCGATGGCCGCCTCCGGCGCGGCGTGCAGGACGACCGTCCCGAAACTGGTGCCGCTCATCCGGGCGTCGGTGACGCGGACCATGTCGGTGACGCCAGCGGTGGCCAGCTTGGCCGGAATGGGGATCATCCCCCACTCCGGCATGCCGGGGCCGCCCACCGGGCCGCAGCCCGCGAGCACCAGCACGCTGTCAGCGGTGACCGGCAGGGCTGGGTCGTCCACCCGCCGCCGCATGTCCTGGTAGCCGTGGAAGACCAGCGCCGGCCCCCGGTGGCGCAGCAGGCCCGGGGTGGCCGCCGAGGTTTTGATGATCGCGCCATCAGGCGCCAGCGAACCGTGCACAACCGCAAAAGCGCCATCCGTGCGGAGCGGGTTACTCGTGGGCCGGATCACCCCGCTGGCGGCGGGTGCGGCGGCGGCGATCTCGCCGGTGGTCAGGCCGCACACCGTGACCGCGCTGCCGTCCAGCAGGCCTGACAGTTCCTTGAGCAGGGCGGGCAGGCCGCCGGCCGCGTCGAAGTCCTGCATCAGCCCGTCCCCGGACGGCTGGACGTCGGCCAGCACCGGCACTCTGGCACCGAGCCTTGCCAGGTCGTCGAGCGGCAGCGGGACCCCGGCCCGGCCCGCGATCGCCGCCAGGTGGATGACCGCGTTGGTGGAGCCGCCGATCGCGTGCAGCACCCGGATGGCGTTCGCGAAGGCCGCGGGGGACAGGATCGCCGCCGGCCGCCGGCCTTCGTGGACCGCCGCGACCGCGCACCTGCCCGCCTCGGCCGCGGCGGCGAGCCCGCGCGGGTCGCCGGCCGGGATCGTGCTTGAGCCGGGCATCATCAGCCCCAGCGCCTCGGCCAGCAGCGCTACCGTGGACGCGGTCCCCATCGTGTTGCAGGCCCCGGTGCCGCAGGCCAGGCAGGCCTCCAGGTCCCGCCAGCCGTCGTCGCCGAGCCGGCCCGCCCGGCGCTCGTCCCACAGCCGCCACAGCGCGGTCCCGGTGCCGATCCGCCGGCCGCGGAACACCGCGGCCGGCCGGGCGCCGCCGGTGACCACCACGGTGGGGATGCCCGCGCTGGCGGCGCCCATGATCGCGCCTGGCACGCTCTTGTCGCAGTTGGCGAGGATCACGATCCCGTCCAGCGGGTTGGCGCGGATCATCTCCTCGATCTCGATCGCCAGCAGGTTGCGGTACAGCATGGCGGTCGGCTTCATCAGGTCCTCGCCCAGCGAGATCGTGCCGAACTCGGCCGGGATCCCGCCCGCCTCCTCGACACCGCGGCGGACCGCCTCCGCCAGCGCGCGCAGCGGCAGGTTGCATGGATTCAGCTCGCTCGCCGAGTTCGCGATCCCGATCACCGGCCGGCCGCCTGCGCGGCTGACCGCCAGGCCCGCTGACGCGAAGGCGACCCGGTGGGCCATCGCCACCTCGTCGTCGCCGCGCAGCCAGGCATCGCTCCGAAGCCGAACGTTGCCGGGCGGCGGAACGTCGCCCCGAAGCGGGGTGTCGCCGGGCGCTGGAACGTTGCCGCGCAGCGGGCTGCTGTCGCGCAGCCAGGCTGGCGTGCCTGGATCGGCACCGGGCCCGGGCATGCGTTCAGTCATGGTTATGGCTCCGGGACACCGAGTCCGGGGGCGCCGGGCCGCGATTGCACGAGGTCCAGGCCGCTGCGGCCCATCCACTCCAGGGCGACCCGCGCGCGGTGAACCTTCTCGCGGGCGATCGCGGCCGCCTCCTCCACCAGGTGCAGGCCGCTGGGGTAGAGCAGCCGCGAGTTCCGCAGCCCGAACTTCACGTACATGGGGGCGGCCACTGCGACCAGGTCGGCCGCCTCCTGCCCCCTGACCACCCCGCCCATCGCGCTGGGCGCTTCCACATACAGGTCGATCGGCAGCGAGGTCGCCGCCCGCATCTCCGCGAGCTGCCCCAGGGTGACGTCGGCGGGGACGTTGATCGTCGAGCCGCCCAGCCGTTCCAGCTGGCTGACGGTCAGCGGGTTGGCCGGTGCGAGCATGGCCGAGACCTTCCACACCACCGAGGCCGGGATCTGCCCGGCGGCCTGCATCTCGGCCAGCAGTTCCAGCAGCCCCGCGTCCGCCACCAGAAAGCCCCTGATCCCGCAGTCGATGCCGCGCAGCACGTCATCGATGGCGTACCGCAGCTGCCGCACGCCTCGGATCAGCCCGGCCCGGGACGGGCCTTCGCCGGACTGGGCGAGGCCGCCGATGTCCCATTCCTCGCGCGGCCCGACGAACAGCGAGACCTCGGTCCCGTTGTCGGCCCCGATCCGGGCCATCTCCGCCAGTTCGGCAGCTGACAGCAGCATGGCGCCGCTGCCCTGCGACACCCGGTTCACGGTGATGCCTTCCGAGCTGGCCTGGGCCAGCACCGCCCGGAGCACGGCCGGCCCCTCCACGCTGGGGATCTCGATCCGGAAGTGGGCGCCGTCGGGGAATCTCAGCGGGCTGGGCACCGGCTTCGGCTCGGCCGCGATCCCGCGCCGGGCAAGGACGTCGGCCCCGGTCACCCTGCGGCCAGCCCTGATCCCGGTGGGGGTGAAGTCCGCCATGGGGGCATCTGCCGTCATCTTCCCAGCTCCAGCACGGCCGGGCGGGGCGGCACCAGATCGTCGCCGTCTTCCACCGGCCAGCCGGGCCCGGACGTAACCCTTTCCATCCCGTCCTCCTGGACCAGATATGTGTCCTCTGCCTTGGCGCCGCCGGGCAGGCTCGGATTCCAGGCGACCGCGTGCCCGGCCTCGATGCGAGTGTGATACCAGCGGGAGTCGTCCTGGCAGGGGGCGATCTCGAACTCCCGCTGGGCGTAGCCGATCGGGCCTCCCTGGTAGTGCCCCGTCCACCCGCCCGCGGCGCCTTCCCTGGTGTAGCCGTCGTCGAGGGCGCGCAGCGCCTGGCCGTAGCTGTTCGCCGGCCNNCTGGCGCACCCACCGCCATCGGGTGCCGGTACCTGCGCACCCGCTCATCGCCGCCCACGATCAGGACCGGGGCGTCGGCCCCGCGTGCTTCCAGGCAGGCTGCCACCCGGGCCTGCACGTCCAGGTCACGTTCACCGGGCTGCCAGGCGGTCAGTGCGTCTTCCAGTGCCGTGGCCGCATCGCCGCCGAGCGCGCGCAGTTCGTCCTGCTCCGGTCCGGACAGGGCGAGCCGGAGGCTGATCAGGTCGGCCGAGGCGTCCAGGCCGAACGCCGGATTCCCATCGGCGGCCAGCCGCTCCACCGGCGCGCCAGCGAGTTCCTCGGCGGCACGGGCGAACTCCCCGGGCCGGTACCAGGGGACCGCCACCAGTTCGGCGAAACCATGCCTGGCAGGCTGGTACTCCTCTGCGATCCGGTCCGCCTCCACCTCGGTGGTGATCAGCGCGGCGCCGGTGCGGGTGATGACAGCCCAGACCAGGTCCACGTCGGCGGAACGGTCCACTGGCGGGCCTGCGCCACCGGTGACCCAGGCCACCGAGGCCGGGCTGGTCAGGACCAGGCCAGCAGGAACCTCGCCCGCCCCCAGCCAGCGGGCGAGGCGGTCCCTGGCTGCATTCGCCCGGAGAGCGCTCATTGTGGGTTCTGTTCTACAGAACGGTGTTTTGTGATATAGAATCACCGGGATATGGAATCACCCGGTTTGTTCCGTGTCAAGGCAGGTATATGCAGTTGCGGCTGGTCCGATGGCGTTCTGTGATTGCGTTCTGTGTAGCCGAACGATGAGCGGAAGGTGACCGCGTAGTGACGGAGGCAGATCTGCGGGTCGCCGGCCGCTACACCGTGCAGAGCGTGGCCCGTGCCCTGCGGCTGATAGAGATCGTGGCGGACGGCCCCGCGGAGGGGCGCTCACTCTCCGAGCTGGCCAGGACGCTGGGGACATCCAAGAGCAGCACGCTGGCCCTGGCCCGGACCCTGGTCGGCTTCGGCTACCTGCGCGACGCCCACCCCGGGCCTGGGTACACCCTGGGAACCGCGCTGATCAGGCTGGGTGACATCGTCGGCAGGCAACTGCCGCTCGGTGAGCTGTGCCGGCCGCTGATCGAGGAACTGTCGCAGGCTACCAGGATGACCTCGCGGGTGGCCATCAGCGACGAGGGGTACCCNNCATGTGCGCCGAGACCGGGCTGCGCGCGCGGACCGGGCACACCATCACCGACATCGACACGCTGCTGGACAACCTCGCCGTGGCCAGGCGGCTCGGTTTTGCCGTCGATGACGAGGAGGACGCGGAGGGAGTCATCTGCGTCGGCGCGGCCTTCTTCGGCCATGACCGGTCCTGCGCGGGTGCCGTCAGCGTGACCGGCATCAAAGGCGACCTGCCGACCTGGCGGATAAACGAGATCGGGCACACGGTGCGCAGCTATGCCGACCGGATCTCCGGCGTCCTCGGCGGGGGCCCGTACGCCGATCTCGGCCTGGCGGCTGGCGAGTGAGCGGCGCCACCTGGCCGCGGCCGCCCCACTGCCATGATCGCGGAATCCTCACCGGCGATACGACTGGCAGGATTCCGTGATCATGGAAAAGGCGGGCGGCGAGCGGGGCCGGGCACTGGTGGTGCGCCGGCCCGGCGAGGTGGTGCTGGAGGAGCGCGACTTCCCGGCGCCGGGACCGGATGCGGTGCTGATCCGCCCGGACACGGTTGGGCTGTGCGGGACCGACCTGGATATCGTGGCCGGCCGGGTCGACCCGGCCTACACCCGGTATCCGCTGGTGCTCGGGCACGAATGGTCGGGGACGGTGGCCGGCCCGCTGGCGGTGGAAGCGGCCGCCGCGCTGGGAGGAGTACTGACCGCGGGAACCCGGGTGGTCGGCGAGGGGATCGTGCCCTGCGGCCACTGCCCACGCTGCCGGGCCGGCCAGACGAACCTCTGCCTGACCTACGACGAACTGGGTTTCACCCGTGACGGCGCCGCCGCAAGCTTCCTGGCGGTCGGCGCGCCGCTGGTGCACCCGCTGGCGCCCGGGGTCAGCGCCGAGGACGGTGCCCTGGTCGAGCCCGCTTCGGTGGTGTACCGGGCGCTGTCGGGCATCATGAC
>DPMS01000717.1 GCA_003541285.1 Actinomycetota bacterium | reverse complement strand
TTCTCGCGGTCGTAGTCGGAGTCGGTGTTCTCGATCTCGGCCCGGATCTGGTTGACCCGCCCCGAGATCTGCTCCGCGTCACCCGCGCCGTCCACGATGGTCGTCTCATCCTTGGTGACGACGATCTTGCGGGCACGGCCGAGCAGGTCGAGGTCGGCGGACTCCAGCTTGAGGCCGACCTCCTCGCTGATCGGCTGGCCACCGGTGAGGATGGCGATGTCGCCGAGCATGGCCTTGCGGCGGTCACCGAAACCGGGCGCCTTCACCGCCACCGACTTGAACAGGCCGCGGATCTTGTTGACGACCAGCGTGGCGAGCGCCTCGCCCTCCACGTCCTCGGCGATGATGCACAGCGGCTTGCCGGACTGCACCACCTTGTCCAGCAGTGGCAGCAGGTCCTTGTTCGCCGACACCTTGGAGTTGACGATCAGGATGTAGGGGTCCTCCAGGACCGCTTCCATCCGCTCGGGGTCGGTGGCGAAGTACGGCGAGATGTATCCCTTGTCGAAGCGCATGCCCTCGGTGAGCTCAAGCTCCAGGCCGAAAGTGTTGCTCTCCTCGACGGTGATGACGCCTTCCTTGCCGACCTTGTCCATCGCCTCGGCGATCATCTCGCCGATCGCGGTGTCCCCAGCGGAGATGGACGCCGTCGAAGCGATCTGCTCCTTGGTCTCCACATCCTTGGCGAGCTTGGACAGTTCCTCGCTCACCCGCTCCACCGCGGCCTCGATACCCCGCTTAAGAGACATCGGGTTCGCACCGGCGGCAACATTGCGCAGGCCCTCGCGGACCAGCGCCTGCGCAAGCACAGTCGCCGTGGTAGTGCCATCACCGGCGACATCATCGGTCTTCTTGGCGACTTCCTTGACCAGCTCCGCGCCGATCTTCTCCCATGGGTCCTCGAGCTCGATCTCCTTAGCGATGGACACACCATCGTTGGTGATCGTGGGCGCACCCCACTTCTTCTCGAGCACCACATTCCGGCCCTTAGGGCCGAGGGTTACCTTCACGGCGTCGGCCAGTTGGTTCATACCGCGTTCGAGGCCGCGCCTTGCGTCCTCGTCGAACGCGATCATCTTGGCTGCCATAGGCTCCAGTCCTCCCGGGACTTTGTGGCTGTCGGGTGGATCGAGCCGACGCCCGCGACGGACGGCCTTCCTGCGGAGGCAGTCCCTTCCTGCCCACAGTGAGGCCTCATCGCCCCGATCCCGCCTTGGCGTTGTCACTCTCGTAGGGAGAGTGCCAACGACTTGTTTAGCACTCTCGCCCCGAGAGTGCAAGCCAGCGGGGAACCACAGGCTGGCCATATGCGGAACACCCGGCGTACAAGCCAGGAACCTCCGGCCAGCCGGGCAGGGCCCCCGGCAAGGCCGGCCCGGAACCGGTGGCAAGCGAGCGGTTCAAGTTGAGAGCCTGGCCCCGGGACCGGTATAACCAGAGTATGTCCGCAACGGAGAAGCTGGCGATCAGTCTGCCCAAGGACCTGATCGAGAAGTTGCGCCGGGCCAAGGATGAGGGCCGGATCGACTCCGTTTCCGGCCACATTGCCGACCTCCTGCGCCGTGAGGACGACTGGCGGGACGCCCGGGCCACCCTCGATCGCATCTTCGAGCGCTGCCCCGGCCCTGAGGCCAAGCACTTCGCCTGGGCGCGGCAGGCCCTGGGCGTGGGCCCCGAGCCCGCCGCGTGATCGGCGGGCGGATCCTCGATACCAGTGCGCTGGTGCAGGCTGCCCGGGGCACGCCGTACATGCAGGCATTGCTCTACATCAGCCATGAGCACCTGATCCCGCTGGTGATCCCCGCGCCCTGCCTGGCGGATGCCCTCGCCAGACTCGACGACCCAGAGCAGCAGGCACGCCTGTTCGACCTGGTGCGCTCACCAATCGCGAAGGTGGCGCAGCTCGGTGCCACCGAGGCGACCGGCACCGGGCTGATGCGGGCCGGCGCCCGGCCGGCCCGGGCATCAACGAGTTCGGCGCACGCCGCTTACCTGGCCGCCGACCGTGGCTGGCCAGTGGTGAGCGCGCGCCCCGGGCCGATCCGGGCCATGCACCCTGAAGTGGAGATCGAGCCACTGCCCTGAGCGGCACGGCCCTGAAATCCGGCAGCGTGCAGCCGAACCGATGGGTGAGCCTCAGGACCGCGAGCCTCCATTACCGCAGGGCACGGAACCTGAGCGTCTGTGCCGCGGGAACCAGGACCGCGGCAGCCGACCAGATGACCCGGCACCCAGTGCATGGGTGCCGGGTCACGGTCCAGCTTAGCCAGGAGGCCCTCAGACTGCGCGAACCGCAGACGCCTGCGGGCCGCGATCACTCTGCTCGATGTCGAATTCGACCCGCTGCCCCTCTTCGAGGCTGCGGTAGCCATCCATCTGGATAGCGGAGAAGTGCACAAACACGTCCCTGCCACCGTCGACCGCGATGAAGCCGTAGCCCTTGTCCGCGTTGAACCACTTGACGGTGCCCTGAGCCATTACCCAACAACTCCCTAACTACGCTCGGGCTTCGGGTCCCGCCCTTGCCTTCCCGGAACCCGTCGATCGCGAAGCGCAGGCGTGCCAGGCAAGCCAGAGCTTGCCGTTCTCGCCGACCGACAGCGACCGGACACGACCTTACCCCTTGAGGCGCGCCCTCGTGTCAAGTTGGTACCCGAATACAGTCACGCGCGTCGGATGATGTGCCCCTTGCACACGGGCATCCTGGTTCACTCTGGGTGAAAACTGCTGGCGGATCGGATGGTCAGCCGCCCGCCACCGCTGGGATCACGGAGATGTGCGCCCCGGCCGGGACCGTGGTCTCCATGCCCTGGGCAAACCGCACATCCTCCTCGCCCACATAGACGTTAACGAATCGGCGCAGATTACCGGTGTCATCCACAATCCGTCCAGCCAGCCCCGGGTAGGCCACGTCCAGCCCGGCGATCACTTCGCGCAGGGTCCCCGGCTCTGCGGTCACCTCAGCAGATCCGCCGGTGTATGTGCGGAGAATGGTCGGGATACGGACGGAAACACTCATTGCGATCTACCTTTCCAGGCTGGCGGGCCGGGGGCATGGACGCCAGGATTTCATGATCAAGGGATAAGCACCGTTCTAACGGCACCAGGCCCATGATCGCGATTTGCGTGCCGGAGCAGACAGGGCCGGAGGGACCGGAGGGGCGGGCGAGGACGGGTCATGGGGAATCCGGCGCGGGCAGTGACTCCTCGAACAGCCGGAACGCGGCCAGCGTCGGGCGGATCGCCGGCGGCGCGCCGCTGCCATCAGCCACGGCGTCGAGAGTCTTCAGGCCGTCCCCGGAGTTGATGATGACCGTCTCGGCACCCGGGTCAAGCAGCCCCTGCGCCAGCAGTCTGCGCAGCACACCGAGCGTGACCCCGCCCGCGGTCTCCGCGAAGATCCCCTCGGTCCGGGCCAGCAGCCGGATCGCGCTGACCAGTTCGGGGTCGCCGACATCGGCGACCGCCCCGCCGGTGCGGCGGACAACGTCGAGCACATACGGCCCGTCGGCCGGGTTGCCGATCGCCAGCGACTTGGCGATCGTGGCGGGCCGCACCGGCTGCACCACGTCATAACCAGCCTCGAACGCGGCCACCACCGGCGCGCACCCGGCCGCCTGCGCGCCGAACACCCGGTACCGGGTGTCGGCTACCAGCCCGAGTTCGATCAGTTCCCGGAACGCCTTGTCGATCTTGACAAGCTGGGCACCGGAGGCGACCGGGACCACGATCTGCTCCGGCAGCCGCCAGCCGAGCTGTTCCGCGATCTCGTAGCCAATGGTCTTGGACCCCTCGGCGTAGTAGGGGCGCACGTTGACGTTGACGAACGCCCAGTCCTCGCGCTCGTCGGCGAGTTCGGAGGCGAGCCGGTTCACGTCGTCGTAGGTGCCGTCAACGGCGACCATCGTCCCCCCGTAGACGGCGGTGGCGGCGATCTTCTGCGGCTCAAGGTCGGCCGGGATCAGCACGACCGAGCGGATGCCCGCACGGGCGGCGGCGGCGGCCACCGCGTTGGCCAGGTTGCCGGTGGAGGGGCAAGCGAGCACCTTGTAGCCCATTTCCACCGCGGCGGCGAGGGCGACGGCCACCACCCGGTCCTTG
>DPMS01000715.1 GCA_003541285.1 Actinomycetota bacterium | reverse complement strand
GGACATTTTTCGGTGATATATGCGGAGAAGTGTCCACTATCATCCGGTAACCCGCAGACGGTGTTGCGCAACCGGCCATGTGGGGTCAGTGTGACTCCCGTGAGACTCAAGGCCAGCAGGCGCCGGTGGCACACAGCCGTAGTACCGCTATCACGACCTGAATCGACCACGTCGGGGGCGAAGAAGCCCAGCAAGGCCAGGACTTGGTCGATCTGGGCTGTTCGCCAGCCCAACGACCACGCCGTGCCCTGCCCCCGGCCAGCGCCACCGGGCCTGGCCGATTCGGGCGGCGTTGCAGGCTGATCTGGTGGGTGCACGCCCAGCCGTGGCCGCGGGTGGCGGCGACTGCCAGCCCGCGGCTGGCAGTGAGCGTCCGTTTTGCCTGATGGGGGCGTGGGTAACGGGGAGCGTGACGGCGGGGAGGTGAGGGCGGGTGAGTCCGGAGCCGGAGAAGGTGCCGGTCGAGGTAGATGGCAGGAAGCTGATCCTGACCAATCTCGGCAAGGTGCTGTACCCGGAGACCGGTTTCACCAAGGCGCACGTGATCGACTACTACCGGCGCATCGCCCCGGTCCTGCTGCCGCACCTGGCTGGCCGGCCACTCACGCTCAAGCGCTACCCGGATGGCGTGGAGGGGGAGTACTTCTTCGCCAAGCACGCCCCGGCGCACCGGCCCGCCTGGGTGCCGACGGCCCGGGTGCCCTCGCCCGGTTCGCGTTCACGTGGCGAGACGGTGCTCTACCTGGTGGCCAGCGATCTGCCAACGCTGATCTGGACCGCTAACCTGGCTGGCCTGGAACTGCACACGCCGATGTGGCGGCTCCCGCACATCGGCGAACCGGACCTGCTCGTATTCGACCTGGATCCGGGGCCGCCCGCCACGATCGTCGAGTGCTGCGCCGTCGCGCAATTGCTGCGGCCACTGCTGGCAGAACGTGGTCTCACGGCGCTGGCGAAGACCTCTGGCGGCAAGGGCCTGCAACTGGTCGCCGCCCTGTCCGGGCTGACCTCGGAGCAGGCCACCGACCTGGCGCTGGGCATGGCCGAACGCCTGGAGCACGAGCATCCCGCCATGATCGTGTCCCGGATGACAAAACGGCTTCGCCCGGGCAAGGTGCTCATCGACTGGAGCCAGAACAACGCGGCGAAAACCACCGTGGCGCCGTACTCGTTGCGGGCGATGGCCAGGCCCACCGTGTCGACTCCGGTCACCTGGGACGAGGTTGGCGGCTGCAGTCGCCCCGAGGACCTGGTGTTCACCAGCGACGACGTGCTGGAACGGGTTGCCGGACACGGCGATCTGCTCGCCTCGCTGGCCGCCTGAGGGCCGGCTCACGGTGAACAGGACAAAACATGACGAAAATCTGACCAAACGCCGGCCACCTCCGCTACCTGCCGAGCGTTTGTGCTGGTGAGGAGCAGGGCCCAGCAGGGCCCTGCTCCATCCAGCATGGCAGGAGGTCGGGTTGGGTCCGCGGAGCATGGCACTGATCGTCGTGCTGGCCGCAGCGGCAGCCGCCCTGCTCGCCGGGATGATCTGGCTGTGGCCGACCCTGGCGCGGCGAGGCGTGGCACCGGTACTGGCGCGGATCGCGCTGCTCGCCGGTTTGCAGATCAGCGTGCTCGGCCTGGTGTTCGTCTACGTCAACCGGACATATGAGTTCTACGCGTCCTGGTCGGATCTGTTCGGCACCAACTATGTGCCCGGCAAGATCGTCGCGGTGCAGCAGAACGCCGGCGGGCCGGGCCCGGGCCGGATGCACGGCGCCAGCTTGCACGGCACGGGCCTGCACGCTGGCGGCCAGCACGCTGCCGGGCGGCCGGGAGGTAACGGGCCTGGTGCGGGTAACCCGGGTGGCAGCAAGCCGGGTTCGGGCCGCACCGTGCTCGGTAGCCGGACGGCGCCGATCGTGACGCTTGCCAGCGCGCCCGTTGTGGCGCCGGGGACGCGGCGCGGTGCCGGGGGCCAGCTGGAAACTGTGCAGTTCACCGGCCAGTTGTCCGGGATCAGGACCAGGGGCTACGTATACGTGCCGGCCGGGTACGCCCGCATCCCCCATCCGCTGCCGGTGATCGTGGTCGTCTCGGGCACGGCGGGCGGCGCCGGCGCCGCCTACCAGGCATCGCAGGTCGCCGCGGAGGCTGCCGCCCAGATCGGCGCCCGGCGGATGGCGCCCGCGATCGTGGCTGTGCTGCCGGCCGCCGTTGCCGGCCGCGCCGACCAGGGGTGCCTGGATGTGCCGGCCGGCCCGCAGGTCGCCACCTTCTTCAGCCAGGACCTGCCCGCGGCTCTCGCACATGCCTACCGGGTGGCCGCCGCGCCGTCGGGCTGGGCGGTGGTCGGCGGCCTGGGCAGCGGCTACTGCGCACTCCAGCTTGCCACCGCGCCGTCCGGGCCGTTCGCCGTGGTAGCGGTGCGCCCGGGAACGTACAGCACGCCCCCAGGCCCGCTGGCAGCGAGCATCGGCCCGTGGCTGCGCAGCCAGGACAACCTGCTGTGGCGGCTGCGGAACTGGCCCCCGCCGCCGGTCCGGGTCCTGTTCGCCGGGCCCGGGCGGGCGCTGCAGTTCCGGTCGCTGGCCCGGCCACCGATGAGCACAGCCACTACCAGGCTGGCGGCTGGGTCCGCACCGCTTGCGCCGGTCCTGGACTGGATCGGCCACGCGCTGGCCGGACGAGCATGATCACGGAGCTAGCTCTATGGGACTGACCAGCGGAACGCTCATCGTGACGGCGATCGTGGTGGCTGCCGCGTCGATGGCAGCCATCGTCTGGGCCTGGCCCAGACTGGCCGGGCAGCAACTGACCCACCTGGCGGTGCGGCTGGGCCTGATCGCGGTCAGCCAGGTGCTGGTGATCAGCGCCTTCCTGATCTGGCTCAACGGCTACTTCTCCTTCTACGCCTCGTGGTCCCAGCTGTTCGGGGTCCGCGCCGCGCCGCGGGCAGTTGCGGCCCGGCAGGCGCCACAGTCCAGCAAGCCGGTCACGATCTACGCATCCCAGCCCGGGTCGCTGCTCGGCCAGCGCGGGCCCGCGCCACTAGCGGCCCCGGCCGGGGGTGCGGGCGCGCTGCCACGGAACGGCTCAGGACCTGGGGCCGCGGTAACCGGAAAACTGCTGCAGGTCACGATCAGGGGCGAGCGGACCGGCCTGAATTCCGGCCCCGCCGACGTGTATCTGCCGCCCCAGTACTTCCAGCCCGCCTACCAGCGGGTGCGGTTCCCGGTCGTGCTGGCGCTGACGGGCTACCCCGGCATGGTGGGGGGCATCGTCAACCGGCTCCAGCTGCCCGAGGTGGCGGCCCGGCTGCTGGCTGCCCACCAGATCAAGCCGACTGTGTTCGTCATGCTGGGTGTGTCGCCGCTGATGCCGCTCGACACCGAATGCACCGACATCCCGGCCGGCCCGCAGGTGGAGTCGTTCCTGGCCCAGGACGTGACACACGCGATCCAGCAGAGCTTCCGGGTGACCGCCAGCCCGGCCGGCTGGGGCACCATCGGCTACTCCACCGGCGGGTACTGCGCGGCCAAGCTGGCCATGATGTACCCGGACCGGTTCTCCGCCGCGGTGTCCATGGCCGGTTACTACCAGGCTCTCCGTGGCCAGTACGTGCCGGACCTGTGGGGCGGCAGCATCGGGTACAAGCTCGAGAACAGCCCGATCTGGCGGCTGGAGCACCTGCCCGCACCGCCGGTGTCGATCCTGGTGACATCCAGCAGGGTGGGCGAGGGGAGCCTGCGGGGCACGCTGGCGTTCCTGAAGGCCATCCACCCGCCGATGCGCGGGTACTCGCTGATCATCCCGCAGGGCGGCCACAACTTCCACACCTGGAGCCGCGAACTGGTGCCGAGCCTGGAGTGGCTCAGCCGCCGCCTCACCGCTGGCTGATTCCGGCCTGGCCTCCCCTCCCGGTCAGGCCGGAGTCAGCGTCAGGCCCCAGTCAGCGTCAGGCCCCAGTCAGCGTCAGGCCCCAGTCAGCGTCAGGCCCCAGTCAGCGTCAGGCCCCAGTCAGCGTCAGGCCCC
>DPMS01000174.1 GCA_003541285.1 Actinomycetota bacterium | reverse complement strand
CTGCATGGGCTGACCCCGACCTCGCCGGGCATCCGGGCCACCTTCCCCGCCCCGGGGCTGGCCAGCCGCAACGTCCGCGTCCCCTTCCCGGCCATGCCCTGTCCGGCGTGCGGCGGCCAGCAGCCAATAGCACGGCTGGAGCGCCGGGCACCGCAGCCTGACGGAGCGCACCGGAGGCTGGCGATCCGCGCGCTGGCCGCGCTCGCTGTGATCATCGTCCTGGCGGTGCTGATCGCTGGGCTCGCACACCCCTAGGCGAGCGCCCGGCGCGGCGCGCCTGCTCCGGGGTGTCTGCCCACTACATCTGGCGGAGCCCGCCAGGCTCGCCGTCGGCCTTGCGTGGGCTCGCCGCAGTTGTGACCAATGCCCCTTGCCGGCCCGTTCGCGTCCGCACTGGACTGGGCCTCGATAACAGTGCGGTCAGTCACCTCAGAACTGGTGCGGGAATTGGGGCTGGAGGTACACGATGTGGTTCTTCCGGGCGGTAGCGCTGGATCTGGACGGCACGCTGGCCGAGAACGATCACTTGGGCGAGGCCGCGATGGCCGCGATTAAGGCCAGTAGGGATGAACGGCGGATCATTTTGGTAACCGGCCGGATCTTCGACGATCTGGAGGCGGCGTTCCCGGGGCTGTGGCGCGAGTTCGATGCTGTGGTCACCGAGAACGGCGCGGTCCTGCACACCGGGTCTGGCGCTTGGCCGCTGGCCAGCCCGATCGAGCCTGCAGTGGGGCGTGCGCTGGCAGAACGGGGCGTGGCCACCCGCGCAGGCCAGGTGCTGCTGGCACTGGCCAGGGACGACGCCGCTATCGCAGTGGACGTGGTTACCGGCCTTGGCCTGGACTGTCAGATGGTGCACAACCGTGGCGCAGCGATGATCTTGCCGGCCGGGGTGACCAAGGCAACCGGGTTGCTCGCGGCGCTGGACGAACTGGGCCTGTCCGCGCACAACGCGATTGCTGCCGGCGACGCGGAAAACGACCTAGCGCTGCTGCAGGCTGCCGAGGTCGGGGCCGCCGTCGCCAACGCGGTGCCATCCCTGGCCGCGCACGCAGACCTGCACCTGGGGTCGCGTAACGGGGCGGGCGTGACCGAACTGCTGACCGGGGACCTGCTCACCGGCGGGCAGCGCCTGTGCCCCAGGCGGCGATGGATGCGCATCGGCGCCTTCGATGACGGCGAGCCCGTGCTGGTGCCCGGCTCACAAGGCAGTGTGCTGATCGCCGGTGACACTGGGGCCGGGAAAAGCTACCTGGCCGGGCTGCTGGCCGAACGGTGGATCGACGCCGGGTACTCGGTGCTGATCATCGACCCGGAAGGGGATCACATCGGGCTGGCGCAGCGCCCTGGTGTGCACTTGGTCGACGCGGCCGCGCATCTGCCCGCACCCACCGATCTGCTCGCCATCCCCCGCCCACGGCGGGCAAGCCTGGTGCTCGACCTGTCCGGCCTACCCGAGACGGGCAAAGCCAGCTACCTGCGGCGGCTGCCCGCAGCCATCGCCGCCGACCGCGCCGAACATGGCGTCCCGCACTGGGTCATCGCCGACGAGGCACACCTCACCCAAGGCGGTGTCGCCACGCAGCCGGGCCCGGGGCTCGCCGAGCCGGGTACCTGCACGGTCACCTGGCGGCCGGACATCCTGCCGGCCGCCTTCCGCTACACCGTCGATCTCACCCTCACCATCACCGGGACACCTCCCGCCGCGGCGAGCATGCCCGTCGCCGGGCTGCGCGCTACGGTGTCGGCCGCCGGGCGGCCGGGCCGCCCGTTCGCTGTTGACCACCGGGTCAGCCCGCACGTGCGGCACCAGCACAAGTACACCGCCACCGCGCTGCCGCCCCACCGCCAGTTCTACTTCTACCAAGGCGGCGAGCCGAGCGAACCGGTGACCGCCGCGACTATGGACCAGTTCAGCCGCCACATCCGCCACTGCGACCCGGCGGTCCTCAGCTATCACCTCTCCCGTGGCGACTTCTCCCGCTGGATCACCGGCACCCTCGCCGACCACCACCTCGGCAGTGACCTCGCCACCATCGAACGCGACCTCCTGCTCCACAACGCCGCCGAACTCGAACGAGCCCGGCACNNGGTGATGAAGGTCCTCGACGGTGACCGTGAACCCGGCTGCCACTGCACGCGCCCCAGTGTCCTGTGTGCCTCCGGCCGGTATGGCTGGCTCTCACCCGTCTGCCGCGGTCGGATGGCAGGCCGCTAATGTCCCGTCCGCGGCCGTGACGACGAGTTCGGTGCCAGGGGGGTGCAGGCACGAGTTGCGGCGCACATTATCCGCGGATGGGGCGCCGGGCAGCCCTTACCGCCTAAGGGTTCCAGGGCTGCCGATAAATGACGCGTCCAGGGACGTGCAGGTGCACAACGGTAGCCGTCAGCCTCCAGGCGCGGGAACGTCATGAGCAAGGCCCCGATAGAGCACTTGGTGGCATGCTGGCGGGAGAGCCAGCCGGACCCAGCCATCTTGGGGCAAGCGGGGTGGAGCGAAGATCAGCCCTGCCGCCAGGTCACTATGGAACTGGGAAATCTTTAAGCAGGAGCGTACATGGACCTCATGCCGGAACCGGCGGGGCTGCCGCCCGGCTATCCGGGCGAGTACCAGCAGGAGATCACCGTGCGTGATGGGCGGCGGGTCCTGGTCCGGCCGATCCTGCCCAGCGACGCGCCGGAACTGGCNNCGCGATCAAGACGGCCGATCCCGACACGCTGCGCCGCCGGTTCCTGGGCGGCCCGCCGCGGATCACCCCGGCGCTGCTGGCTCATCTCACGGTCGTTGACTATGTGCGACGGTTCGCGCTGGTAGCCATCGACACCGTTACCGGCCGTGGCGTGGCCATCGCGCGGTACGAGCCAGCGGGTGAGGGCGTGGCCGATATCGCGGTGGCGGTCAGGCCGGCGTGGCGGCGTGTAGGCCTGGCGACAACACTCATCCTGCTGCTGGCCAAGGCCGCAACTGAGCGCGGCATTCACACCTTCAGCGCCTCTTACCTGGCCGAGAACCGGCCCGTCGCCGCCCTGGTCAAAGACGCGGGCGGGCTGGGCCGGCAGGTCATCGAGCAAGGCATCGCCGAGTTCTCCCTCGCACTCGAAGAGCAGGCGCCTGCCACCGGCCCGCCGGGCGAGCCCGCGGGGCATGGGGACCAGCAGGCCGCAGGCACTCGCGCGTCAGCCTGCGCTGGACGCCGACATCAGGTATGACACGAACAGCTTCAGCGTGGCCAGCTTCGGATAGTCCTGGAAGGGAATCTCGATACCGGTGCGGTCGTGGATAGCCGCCACCAAGGTCAAGAAGTCCATCGAGTCGATGTCGGCCACCTCTTGGAGGGGCAGGTCGGGATCGACGGCGCCGAGATCCACCTCAGGGGCAATCTCGTGCAGCGCGGCCGCCAGGAGGGCGGTTGCTTCATCCTTGGTCATAGCTTCCCAGGTCATGCCCGCTTCTGCGGTGTCATCTTCGTGGCGGCGTCAGGTCGAAGGGTATGACAGCTCATTGCGCGGCGAGGGCACCCTTGACGCCTGCCCGGGCCGTTTGCCCCGCCTGTCACTGCCAGCCGGCCCTTCCGTGGCGGGACGCCTCCGCGAACGATGAACTCAGGACTACCGGAATCCGACGAACCTGGAGGAGGTATCCCGGCCCCGGAAGAGGAAACCCCGGTCTCCCAGTCAAGGAGGCTGCGCGGCGCGGGAGGCCTTGATGACGCTGGCTCAAGCTGAATCTGGCGCTGACACTGTTGATGGCGTCGTTGCCACCGTAAGTCTCTCCGCTGGCCGGATCCTGACCGTGCGGACCGTGACGGAGGCCGACGTGGAGGGGCTGAACGCGCTGTTCGAGGGGCTCTCGGATGAGGATCGGTATTACCGCTTCTTTGGCATGTCCCATCCGGGCCGGAAGTTCCTTGAGCAGATGACCCGAGCTGAGGATGAAGGCAGCTATCGCCTGGTCGCGGTCGTTTCCGGCCCCGAGGACAAACTCGTTGCCGAGGCCGGCTACGCCATCCTGCCTGACGGCAACGGTGAGTTCGCCCTCACTATTGCCGCTGGCTGGCGAGGCTGGCTAGGCCCCTACCTGCTCGACGCCCTTGTTGCCGCCGCGGCGGCCCGCGGTGTGCCTAACCTGCAAGCAGACATCCTGCTCGACAACCTCCGGATGCTCGCCTTGGTCTCCAATCGTGGCTACGTAACGCTCGACCGTCAGGGCCCGCAGGTGCGGGTCGCAATTGATGCCGCTCAACCTCGCCGAAGCCCCCGCTCAGGTAGCTTCCCTGCAGGCGCTGAGCGCCTGCGGGCCCGGTGATTTTGCCAGACCGCGCTGGAGATGGCGCTCATCCGCGCTGGGGTGACTGGCGGCCATCGGATGCTGCCTGCTTCGGCCCTGGTTAAGCGGCCCGAGACTCTTCCGAGGATGGGGAGCTGTGCCAGCAGGAGCCCGCCGAGTGTGCTGGCCGTGGCACCCAGCAGTACGAAGAACAGGCAGAACCCGGCGAGGAACGGCGCCAATCTGAGAAGTGCGCGGCCCCGGGTGGCCGCCGCTTCACCTGACGGGGCTGCCCGGTCCCTGTCGCTGGCAAGGCCGGGGGAGCGAGCAGGGCTCACCGTGGGCTGGTTCAGGAGCACTAACTGGCGCCGGGGCTCGCCCGGAACGGGCGGTGGCGGCGTGACCAGCGCAAACGGCAAGTACACGGGGGCGAGAAGGCTGCAGCACGGAACGGAGATGAACCCGATCAGGCCGGCGGGGAAGGCCAGTAACGCTAACCGCAGGACCTCGCTCCCGGATGGCCAGGCGGATCCCGATCTTAACAACTATTACATGGTACAATTGTGAAACGTGATGGTAATTTTTGAGTAAACAGTGGGATGATCGTGTTGTGACTATCGCCGTGACCGGCCTCGACCCGTCCAGGCCACCACTCGATGAGATCCCGCTGCTGACCCCCGACCAGGCGGCCAGGCTGGCTGCCCTGTTCAAGATCCTGGGCAGCGATACGCGGCTGCGGCTTCTGCATGCGCTGCACAGAGGCGGCGAGGTGCGGGTGATCGACCTTGCGGCCGGGCTGGGGGTAAGCCAGCAATCGATATCCAACCAGCTGCAGCGCCTGCTCGACCGCGGGATCCTCGCTGCGCGAAGGGCGGGAACGAGCGTCTACTACCGCATCGCCGACCCATGCGTGCCCGCCCTGCTGCAAGCTGGGTTCTGTCTGAGCGAGGATCCTGACTGCGCACGCGCGTAAGGAAACCGGTCAGGACCCACGCGGCCGGCGAGGCCGGTGGCTTCCAGGTGGTGGCGGCTAGCTCTGGCCGGGGCTTGGCAGGGCCGGCAGGTGAACGGGCGGCTTCCGCGGCTCTGTCACCGCGCGGAAGGAAATCGTGATGGGTGCAGCGAAGATCGCGGTTGTTCCCGCGTTCGAGGCGAAGCTGCAGCCGATCCTGGCCGCCAGCGCCGCGGGAGCGCTGCGCAAGGCCGGAGCGCAGGTCACAGCCTGGGAAGCCGACGCGTGCCCGAACGACTTCCCAGGCGGTGGCTTCGACCTCGTGCTGATCTCGATCCTCTTACGAAGGCATCGAAGCTGGTGCACAGCTCGCCGGCCGGTTCAAGACGGCGGGCACCCCACGGGTGCTGGCCTGCGGGCAATACGCCTGGCTTAACGCGCAAGCGCTCGCATCGGTCACCGACGGTGTGGTCGTGGACGAGCCCGAGGGCATGATCGCGCAGCTGCTTGCCTACGCCCGCGGAGAGGTCACCGCGAGCCAGGTTGATGGCATCTTCACCGGCACGGGCACGCGTCCCAAGCCGAGGCGCTGCGTCGCGCGGGACTGGCAGCTGCCCGCCAGGGATCTGTTCCCGCCGATCGCCAGCCATCCCGAGCACGACACCGAGTTCGGCTTGCTGGGCAACATCGAAGCCACCCGGGGCTGCCATCACCGGTGCAGCTACTGTACTGCGCCGTGTACGCCGCCTACGGGGTAGCGGGCCCATGACCTTCGAGCTGACCACCCGGTTCGACCATATCCTGGAATTCGAGGCGGAGATCAACCAGATGACCGCGCTGGGACTGCGGGTGATCACCTCGGCGCTGGGGTTTCCCTCGGAGAAGGTGCTCCAGGTATTCGACAAGGGTATCGATGTGCCTGGCATCAAGAAGGCCATCGGCGCGGCCAAAGCCGCCGGGCTCGAACTGCGGCCCACCTTCATCACCTTCACCCCCTGGGTCAGCCTCGCCGAGATCCAGTCGCTGGAAGACTTCCTCGACGAAACCGGCATCGCCGACTGGGTCGATCACACCGCACGGCAGACCCGGCTCCTGCTGTTCAAGGGCTCACCACTGCTCGGCTCCCCCTGGCTGGAAGGGGTCGAACTGATCGACCTCTACTACGACTGGGTGCACCCCGACCCAGCGGTGGACGAGCTATGGGCCGAGCGCCGCCGGGAGGCTGTCGAGGCCGGCGCCACGCGCTGCTGCGTGCGCTGCTGAACCATTCACCCTGACCAGGACAGTCCCCTGGCGGAGCAAAGGAGGACCTAGTCGTTACGGCAGTGACACAGCCGATCACGGTCGAGGATGCCGCAGCCCTGGCCGGGCTGACCTACACCTGGGAAGTTGAATCCGCTCCGGACGCCTCTCCCATGGCGGGCCCTGCCCGGCTGCGTGCCAACGACGGCATCGACCCGCGGATACCACCCTGCCGCTACCTGCTGGCCCGCCCCAGCCAGGGCCAGCTTGCGGCCTTGCCCATGCATGCCGTGCACAGCCCGACGACGCCATACGCCGACCCACGCAGCTACTTCGGCGGGACCGCAGAAATCACGGCCGGGCAGGTCTGCTGCGGCTCGCAACAAAGCTTCCCCGCCGCACAAACCCTGGCGCGCCTCGGCACCGCCGACGTCTTCCCGGCCCTGGTGCTCGGCTCCCTGCCCGGATATAAGACCGAGATCCTGCACTCCTACTGGACGCCCGAGCTGGCCGCCGATCTTGTCGATGCGGCGATTCGCCTACGCCCGCACACACAACATCGCGACCATCGTCGCGCCGTGATGCGGTCAAGACCTTCCATTCCGCCAATGTACCGCCCGAGCCCGGGGGAACCACGAGGCCGCACGCGCTGCCATCTGGTGCCGGGAAATCCGTTCGGGCACGCGGAGTGTCACCTGTCCCCGCCTGATCCCAGTGACATCCGGGTGACGAATGATCTTCGAGGGCTCACTGATTTCCTTAGCGCTTGCGTCCTACCCCGCCCC
>DPMS01000319.1 GCA_003541285.1 Actinomycetota bacterium | reverse complement strand
CTCAGCCTTTCAACCTCTGTACAGGGATTGAATTGTCAGGATTCTCACAGTTGGTGCCTGCCCGGCGGTAGTATCTTGTCGTGCTGTGGACCGTTGCGTTGCGGGGTCCACGGACGCATAGCGGACGGGTTTCGTGCCGGTAGGACGGTCGGTGTAACCGTCGGCTGTTTCACGGACGGCCACGGACGGGCCATGCCGGATAGTGTGTTCGGGTTTGGCGCGCGCCGCTGCACCGGCTTGCGGGGGACTTCCGGCTAGGGGCGCGTTTGTCTGGAGTGCTGGGACGTGGCATCTGGCTGATCACGGTCGGGCGGGGCAGGCTGCGGCGTGACGAGGCCGGTTTCGTAGGCGAGGACGACTGCCTGGGCGCGGTCCCGGAGCGTGAGCTTGGCGAAGATGCGGGCGACGTGGGTTTTCACGGTGGCTTCGCTGAGGGTGAGCGTGTCGGCCAGTTCGGCGTTGGACAGCCCGTGGCCCATGAAGGTCAGCACCTCCAGTTCCCGGGGGGTCAGGGCGGTCAGGTCGCGGTGGATGGCCAGGCTTGTTGTGTGCGGGCCGCGGTCGCCGGAGGTGAACTTTTCAACGAGCCGCCGGGTGATCGAGGGGGCCAGGAGCGCGTCGCCGGTGCCGACCAGGCGCACCGCGGCGGCGAGGTGCGCGGGGGTGACGTCCTTAAGCAGGAAGCCGCTGGCGCCGGCGGCGAGGGCGTCGTAGACGTAGCAGTCGAGGTCGAAGGTGGTCAGCATGATCACCCGGCAGTCCGGGAGGTGTCGGAGGATCTGCCGGGTGGCCTGCAGGCCGTCGACGTTCGGCATCCGGATGTCCATGAGCACCACGTCGGGCCGGAGCCTGCGCGCTTCGGCCAGGGCCTCGGCACCGTCGGCGGCCTCGCCGGCCACGGTGATGCCGCGGGCGGTGAGGATCATGCGGAGCCCGGTGCGGACGAGGTCCTGGTCGTCGGCGATGAGGACCCGGGGTGTCGGCTCGGTGCCCGTTGCCGGGCCAGGCTTGGTCATGGCGGGTCCAGCGGGATGCGGGCACGGACCCGGTAGCCGCCGCCGAGGCGCCGCCTGGCGTCCAGGTCGCCGCCGTATAGCGCGACGCGTTCCCGGAGCCCGAGCAGGCCGCGGCCGGCGCCGGTCCCGCGGCCCGTGCCCGGGTCCGGCCCGGCGGGCGCGGCGGCTGTGCCGGTGAGCACGCTAGGCCCGGTGTTCAGTACCTCGACGCGCAGCGACCGGTCGGCGTAGCGGATGGTGACGTCGGCCTTGGCCCGGTGGCCGTGCTTGAGCGCGTTGGTCAGCGACTCTTGAACGATCCGGTAGGCGGTCAGGTCGATCCCGGCGGGCAGCGGGCGCGGCTCGCCAGAGATCCGGACCTCGACCGGAAGGCCGGCGAACGCGACCTTGTCGATCAGCGGGCTCAGCCGGCTCAGGCTGGGCTGCGGTGACAGGTCCTGCTCATCCTCGCCCTGGGGGGAGGGCGCCAGCAGGCCCAGCAAGTGCCGCAGTTCGCTCATCGCGCCGCGGCCGGCGTCCTCCACGGCGCGCAGGGCCCGGTCAGCCTCCGGCGGCGTCGGCGAGCCGGGGATCGCGGCGGCCAGGATCTCGCGGGCCGCCGACACCTGGACGACCATGAGGCTGACGTTATGGCTGACGATGTCGTGGAGTTCGGTCGCGATCCTGGCCCGTTCGGCATCCACGGCGGCCCGCGCGGCGTTCTCCCGCTCGCGGTCGAGCAGCAGACTGCGGTCCTGGCTCGCCGCCCGGTGCAGGCGGTGGGCTCGCGCCAGTCCCAGTCCCAGGCCCGCGGCGCATGCCACCGCCAGCGTCGCGGCGAGCCAGGCAGCCCAGGACGGTCCCATGCGCTCGATCTTCCCATCCGCGCCCACGGCGTGCATCCATCGCCGGATGCAGCACCGTACATCGCCAGGATGAGACGGTCGTGAGGTTGCACCGGCGGGCTGACGCCCGGGCCCGCCGCCCCGCCTAGCGTCCATAGATATGAAGACTGACGACAGCACAGAAGACGGCGCGTCGCAGGTCGTCGTGCGGCTCGACGGTGTGCGCAAGAGCTATGACGGGACGGTCGCACTCGACGGGGTCTCGCTGCGGATCCGCCGCGGCGAGGCGGTCGCGGTGATGGGGCCGTCCGGCTGCGGGAAGTCCACGCTGCTCAACATGGTCGCCGGGCTTGACCGGCCGACGTCGGGGTCGGTGGTGGTGCACGGCGAGGACCTGGGCAGGCTGGACGAGAAGGGGCTGGCTCTGTTCCGCCGCAGGCGGATCGGGATGATCTTCCAGTTCTTCAACNNTGGTGACGCACGAGCAGAACCTGGCGATCCGGTGCGCCAGCAGGGTGGTCACCCTGTCCGACGGAGAGATCACCGGCGATGTCAGTATGGAGCGGACCTCGTGAGCGCGGTCTGGCTGGCCGCACGCGGGGCGGTCCGGCGCCGCCGCCTGCAGACTGCCGTCATCGGGCTCGTCGTGTTCGTCTCTGCGGTGACGATCGTGATCGCCCTCAGCGAGCTGGCCGCCGCCGCGAACCCGTTCGGCAGCGCGTTCGCCGCGCAGAACGGCGCCCACCTGGTCGCGGCCTTCGACTCCGCCCAGGTGAGCGNNCCGTCGTCGGCGTCGCCTACAGCGCGAGCCAGTCCGCGGGCGCCTGGGTCACGCCTGCCGGGATCACCGCGCTGCACCCGCACGCCACCCAGATGCTCTACCGTTTCGCCAGCGCTGCCACGGCCGCCGACATCAGCAGGGATCTGGCCACGGTCACCGCCGGGCTACCCCGCGGCGCCCTGGTCTCCTCTCAGTCCTACCTGACCGTCGAGCACGAATACTCCTCCCTGCTAGGCGGCGTATACGCGCCGCTCCTGCTGGCCTTCGGCATCATCGCCCTGGCCGTCGCCGTGCTGATCGTC
>DPMS01000697.1 GCA_003541285.1 Actinomycetota bacterium | reverse complement strand
TACCCGCCGCGGGCGGGCCGCCCATGAGGGCACGGAGGGCATGCCCTAGCGGATGAAGCGGCGCAGCGCGCTCAGGGCCCGCTCGGTGATCTCATCGACCGGCCCGGTGGCATCGATGCCGAGCAGAATGCCCTCGTCAGCGTAGAACGAGACCAGCGGCGCGGTCTGCTGCTGGTACACCTCAAGGCGGTGCCTGATCGTCTCCTCGCGGTCGTCGTCACGCTGGAACAGTTCGCCGCCGCAGTCGTCACAGATGCCCGGCTGGGCCGGCGGGTCGAACGTCGAGTGCCAGACCCGCCCGCACCGCCGGCACGTCCGGCGCCCCGACAGGCGCCGGACCACCTCGTCGTCATCCACCACCAGCTCAAGCACCACGTCCAGCCTGGTGTCCCAGGCCGAGAGCATCTTCTTGAGCGTCTCGGCCTGCGGCACATTGCGGGGGAAGCCGTCGAGCAGGAACCCCGAACCAGCGTCATCGTCGGCCAGCCGGTCGGTGACCATGGCAATGGTGACCTCGTCCGGGACCAGGTCGCCCCGCTTCATGAACGCCTGTGCCCGGCGGCCCAGCGCGGTCCCGTGACTGACGTTGTCACGGAAGATGTCACCTGTCGAGATCTTCGGGATGGACAGGTGCGAGGCGATGAACTGGGCCTGTGTCCCCTTGCCCGCACCGGGGGGGCCCACGAGGACGAGACGCACTACCGCAGGAAACCCTCGTAATTGCGCTGCTGGAGCTGGCTTTCGATCTGCTTCACCGTGTCCAGGCCCACCCCGACCGCGATCAGGATGCTGGTGCCACCGAACGGGAAGTTCTGGCTCGCTCCGACCAGCGCCAGCGCGATCATCGGGATGAGCGCGATGACACCGAGGTAGACCGAGCCGGGGGCGGTGAGCCGGGTGAGCACGAAGTTGAGGTATTCGGCGGTCGGCCGGCCAGGACGGATGCCGGGGATGAACCCGCCGTACTTCTTCATGTTGTCAGCGACTTCGGTCGGGTTGAACGTGATCGCCACGTAGAAGTACGTGAAGAACAGGATGAGCGCGAAGAACGTGAGCATGTAGATCGGGGAGTCACCGCGGACCAGGTACGTCTGGACCCAGACATCCCAGCCCTGCGGGTGGTTCCGGTTCCCGAAGATGGTGGTGGCCAGCTGCGGGATATAGAGCAGCGACGAGGCGAAGATGACCGGGATCACACCGGCCTGGTTCACCTTCATCGGGATGTACGTCGAGGTGCCGCCGTACATCTTGCGCCCGACCATCCGTTTGGCGTACTGGACAGGGATCCGCCGCTGGGCCTGCTCCATGAAGACCACGAACGCCACGATGGCGATCCCGACCACCAGCACAATGCCGAAGGTGAAGGTGCCCCGGGACTTGTAGATGTTCTGCATCTCGCCCGGGATGACGGCGATGACCTGGGTGAAGATCAGGATGGACATGCCGTTGCCGACGCCGCGGTCGGTGATCAGCTCACCCAGCCACATGATGACCGCGGTGCCCGCCGTCATGCAGATGACCATGGTGCTGATCGTGAAGATGGAGGTGTTGGGGATCAGCGGCTGGCGGCAGATGCCCTGGAACAGGTTGCCCGACTGGGCCAGCGCCACGATCCCGGTGGACTGGAGGATGGCCAGGCCCACGGTCAGGTAGCGGGTGTACTGAGTGATCTTGGCCTGGCCCGCCTGGCCCTCCTGCCGGAGCGTCTCCAGCCGGGGGATGACCACCGCCAGCAACTGCAGGATGATGCTGGCGGTGATGTAGGGCATGATGCCGAGCGCGAACACCGACAGCTTGAACAGCGCCCCGCCGCTGAACAGGTTGACCAGCTGGAAGACGCTGCCGCCGCTCTTGGAAGCCAGCCCGATGCAGTTGTGGACCGCCTTCTCCGAGATGCCGGGGGTCGGCAGCGCGGCTCCCAGCCGGAAGACGGCGATGATGAAGATGGTGAAGAGCAGCTTCCGGCGCAAGTCTGGCGTCCGGAACGCCCGGAGGAACGCGGTCAGCATGCGCCGTCCTCAAATCGATGGGTCAACGTCAGGGCGCGGCGCCAGCCCGGGCGGGTGGCCGCCGCGGGGTGACCGCCGCAGTGTAACGCGCTCGCTGCACTGTAACAGCCAGCCTGCACCGGTGGCACCAGCGCAAGGTACCCGGGGAGCCAGGTCATGCTCCCCGGGAGCGGCGCGTGGGCCAGTGATCACTTCGGTGGCTTTCCTACAGCTGCGTGACGGTCCCCCCGGCCGCGGTGATCTTCTCCTTCGCGCTGGCGGAGAAGGCGTGTGCGCTCACCCGCAGCGCCGCGCCGGCTTCACCGGTACCGAGGACCTTGACCGGCTCACCTGCCCGCACGGCACCCTTGGCCGCCAGGCTCTCGGGGGTGACGTCGCCACCCTCGGGGTACAGCTCGGTGAGCCGCCCGGTGTTGATGACCTGATACGTGGTCTTGAACCGCAGGTTGCTGAAGCCCTTCAGCTTGGGCACCCGGCGGTGCAGCGGCATCTGGCCGCCCTCGAAGCCCGCCGCCACCTGAGTGCGGGCCTTGGTGCCCTTGGTGCCACGCCCGGCGGTCTTGCCCTTGGACGCCTCACCGCGGCCCACCCTGGTCCGCGCCCTGCGCGCGCCCGGGGCCGGCCGCAGGTGGTGGATCTTCAGGCCGGCCCGGCCACCACCGGACCCGCTGGCCCGGTCACCACTGGCGCCGTCGCGGCTCTTGCCCGCGCCTGCCATGATCAGTCCACCTCCTCGACGGTGACCAGATGGCGCACCGCCGCGATCATGCCCCTGAACTCGGGCTTGTCCTGCTTGATGACCACATCACCGATCCGCTTCAGCCCGAGCGAGCGCAATGATGCCCGCTGCTGGGCCGTGCCGCCGATCCGCGACTTGGTCTGGGTTACCTTCAACTGCGTCATCTGAGCGCTCCCGGTCAGCTATTGCCCGCCGCGGCGCCGGCCGCGGCGGCCGCGGCACGAGCGCGCAGCATGGCCGCAGGCGCCACGTCCTCGATCGGCAGGCCCCGCCGGGCCGCGATCTCCTCGGGGCGGTTGAGGCCCTTCAGCGCCGCCACGGTGGCGTGCACCACGTTGATCGGGTTCGATGACCCGAGCGAGCGCGACAGCACGTCCTGGATGCCCGCGCACTCCAGCACGGCGCGCACCGGCCCGCCCGCGATGACCCCGGTACCGGGACTGGCAGGCTTGAGCAGCACCACACCAGCCGCCTCTTCACCCTGCACGGTGTGCGGGATCGTGCCGGCGATGCGGGGCACCCGGAAGAAGTGCTTCTTGGCCGCCTCGACACCCTTGGCGATCGCGGCGGGGACTTCCTTGGCCTTGCCGTAACCCACGCCGACCATGCCATTGCCGTCGCCCACGACGACCAGGGCGGTGAAGCTGAAGCGCCGGCCACCCTGCACCACCTTGGCGACACGGTTGATGGTCACGACCCGCTCCAGGTACGCGGTCCCCTTTTCCGCCCCGCCCCGGCGGTCGTCCCGGCGCTCACGCCGTTCGCCACCGCCACCGCTGCCGCGCCGCGGAGTTCCTGCCATCAGATCGTCCTTCCAGTGTTAGCCCCGTCGAAAGCGGTCATAGCGCCAGCCCGCCTTCCCGGGCCCCGTCCGCGAGCGCGGCGATCCGGCCATGGTAGGCATGGCCGCCCCGGTCGAAGACCGCGGCGCTGATGCCTGCCTCCTGGGCACGCTGAGCCAGTAGTCCGCCCACCTGCCGTGCCTTGGCCGTCTTGTCACCGCTGGCGGACCGGACGCCGCTTTCCAGCGTAGACGCGGATGCGAGCGTGGAGCCCGAGCCGTCGTCGACCAGCTGGGCGAAGATGTGCCGGGCCGAGCGTGTCACAGCCAGCCGGGGCCGTGCGGCGGTGCCGCTGACCTTCTTGCGCACCCGCAGATGCCGCCGCACCCGCAAGGTCGTGCGCGCGGCGGTGTGCCCGCGCCCCTTGGTCCTGGTAGCAGCCATGATCACTTCCCAGCCTTCCCGACCTTGCGCCGGATCTGCTCGCCCTGGTACCGCAGGCCCTTGCCCTTGTACGGGTCGGGCTTGCGGAGCTTACGGATATTGGCCGCGACCTCACCCACCTGCTGCTTGTCGATTCCCTCGACGACGAGCCTGGTGGGGGTTTCCACCCGCAGGGTGATCCCTTCGGGTGGAGTAACCGTGACGGGGTGGCTGAACCCGAGTGCGAACTCCAGGCTGTCCCCTTTGGCCTGCACGCGGTAGCCGACTCCGACGATCTCCAGGGTCTTGCGGTATCCCTCGGTCACCCCAGTGACCATGTTCGCCACCAGGCTGCGGGACAGGCCGTGCAGCGCCCGCACCTTGCCCTCATCGTTGGGCCTGGTCACGGTGATGACGCCCGCGTCGTGCGACACGACGATGGGCTCGGCGACCGACAGCGAGAGCTGTCCCTTGGGACCCTTGACGATCACATCCTGGCCGCTGATGGTGACGTCGACGCCGCTGGGGACCACCACGGGCATGCGTCCGATTCGTGACATCGCTGTCTCCTCACCAGACGTAGGCGAGGACTTCCCCGCCCACGCCACGCTTGACCGCCTGCCTGTCGGTCATCAGGCCACCTGAGGTGGAGATGATGGCGATGCCGAGCCCGCCGAGCACGCGCGGCAGGTTGTCCTTCTTCGCGTACACCCGCAGCCCGGGCTTGGACACCCGCTTGAGTCCCGCGATCGAGCGCTCGCGGGTGGGCCCGTACTTGAGCGAGATCACGAGGTTCTTGCCTACCTCGGCATCTTCCACGCGCCAGCCGGCGATGTATCCCTGCTCCTGGAGGATCTCCGCGATGTGGACCTTGATCGTGGAGTAAGGCATGCCCACGGTGTCGTGGTATGCCGAGTTGGCGTTACGCAGACGGGTCAGCATGTCTGCGATCGGGTCGGTCATCGTCATGGCCTGATGGCCCTCCTCACCGCGGTTTCCGTGCGGACCTGCGGCGTGGTCGGTGGGCGCCGTCGGCGCCCAGGTCGGTCGTCGCCGGGCTCACGCCCGGCTGGTCGTGCTGACCCGGGGCAAGCCCCGGGTTCTGGGGACCGGGAGTGGTCCCGGAGCCCCGGCTGGTGGCTACCAGCTGGATTTGGTGATGCCGGGCAGTTCGCCGCGGTGAGCCATGGACCGGAAACAGATCCGGCACAGCCCGAACCGGCGGTAGACCGCACGCGGCCGCCCGCAGCGCGAGCACCGGCTGTACCCGCGCACCTTGAACTTCGGCGTGCGGTTCGCCTTGACGACGAGTCCTTTTTTCGCCACGTTCAGCTCTCCTTGAACGGGAATCCGAGCCGGCGCAGCAGCGAACGGCCCTCAGCGTCGGTGGTGGCGGTCGTGACCACGGTCACGTCCATGCCGCGCTGGCGATCCACCTGGTCTGGGTTGATCTCGTGGAACATCAGTTGCTCGACCAGGCCGAAGGTGTAGTTCCCCCGGCCGTCGAACTGACGGTCTGACAGGCCCCGGAAGTCACGGATCCGCGGCAGCGCCAGCGTCAGCAGGCGGTCGAGGAACTCCCACATCCGGTCGCCCCGCAGGGTCACATGTGCGCCGATCGGCATGCCCTCACGGAGCTTGAACTGGGCGATGGACTTGCGTGCCCGGGCCACGGCCGGCTTCTGCCCGGTGATGATGGCCAGGTCGCGCACCGCGCCCTCGATGAGCTTGGCATCGCGTGCCGCCTCACCCACACCCATGTTCACCGCGATCTTGGCAAGGCTGGGGATCTGCATCACGTTGGCGTACCCGAACTCCTCCCGGAGCGCGGGCGCGATCTCCGCCTGGTAGCGCTCTTTGAGACGGGGCCGCACGCGCTCGGCAGTGGCCTGCTCTGCTGTTGTTGCTGCCATCAGATGTCCTTACCGCCCGGGCGGGAGATCCGGATCTTGGTTTCCTTGCCGTCCACCTCGTCGAACCGGTAGCCGACGCGGGCAGCCTTCTTGGTCTGCGGGTCGATCAGCGAGACGTTGCTCACATGGATCGGCGCTTCCTGGGTCACGATGCCGCCTTCCTTGGCCCCCCGCTGGCCCTGGAAGTTGACCTTTGTGTTCTTCCGGATGATGTTGACGCCCTGGACAAGCACCCGCTGCCGCTCCGGGTAGGCGGCGATGACCTTGCCCTCGCGGCCACGGTCACGCCCGGCCAGCACCACCACGGTGTCGCCCTTCTTGATCTTCATTCCGGCCGGCTTCTTGCCCGCCTGGCTCTTCTTCATCACAGCACCTCCGGCGCGAGCGAGATGATCCGCATGAACCGCTTCTCGCGCAGTTCGCGGCCGACCGGGCCGAAGATGCGGGTTCCGCGCGGATCGCCGCCATCCCTGATCAGGACCGCCGCGTTCTCGTCGAAGCGGATGTAGGAGCCATCTGTCCGGCGGCGTTCCTTGCGGGTACGCACGACCACCGCCTTGACCACGTCGCCTTTGCGCACCCCGGCACCGGGAAGAGCGTCCTTCACCGTGGCCACGATGACATCGCCAATGCCCGCGTATCGCCGGCTGGAGCCACCGAGCACCCGGATGCACAAGATCTCCTTGGCTCCGGTGTTGTCGGCGACCTTGAGCCGCGACTCCTGCTGGATCACGTCAACTCCTGCTTCCTGACGCCGGCCTGCGGGCCAGGCGGGTCGTATGTGGTTCTCGCGGGGGCGCCCGGGGGCTCCGGCGGGTGTCCCCTGCTTACTTGGCCTTCTCCAGGATCTCGGCGACCCGCCAGCGCTTGGTCGCTGACAGGGGCCGGGTCTCCATGAGCCGCACGCGGTCCCCGACTCCGCAGGCGTTCTCGCTGTCATGTGCCTTGTACTTCTTGGTACGGCGGATGACCTTGCCGTACTTGGGGTGCTTCACGTGGTCTTCGACCTCGACGACAACTGTCTTGTCCATCTTGTCGCTGACGACGTAGCCCTCGCGGACCTTGCGGTATCCCCGGCCGGGCTGGGTGGCTGCGACCCCCTGCTCCTCACTCATCCTCTTCCGCCTCCTCAGCCACGGTCACGATTCCCAGCTCACGCTCGCGCTTCACCGTGTAGATGCGGGCGATCTCCTTGCGGACGGCACGCAGCCGCCCGTGACTCTCCAGTTGGCCGGTGGCGGCCTGGAACCGGAGGTTGAACAGCTCGGTCTTCGCCTCCGTCAGCTTCCCGTCGAGTTCCTCCTCGGTCGAGTTCCGCAGATCAGCGGCGGCCAGGCCCCTCGCCATCAGGCTTCACCAACCTCACGCTTGACGAACTTGCACTTCATGGGGAGTTTGTGCATCGCGCGGCGGAGCGCCTCCCTGGCCACGGGCTCTGCGACCCCGGACAGCTCGAACATCACCCGGCCGGGCTTGACGTTGGCGATCCACCACTCCGGCGAGCCCTTGCCGGAACCCATCCGGGTCTCGGCCGGCTTCTTGGTCAGCGGCCGGTCGGGGTAGATGGTGATCCACACCTTCCCGCCACGGCGGATATGCCTGGTCATCGCGATACGGGCAGCCTCGATCTGCCGGTTGGTCACATACGAGTGCTCCAGCGCCTGGATGCCGTACTCACCAAATGTCACCCTGGTCCCACCCTTGGCAGCACCATGCCGGTCCGGCCGGTGCTGCTTACGGTGCGCAGTCCTACGCGGGATGAGCATCCCTCAGCCCTCCTCGCTCACGGTCGCGACTGCCTCGGCCTGGTCGCCGCCACGTGCTGCTTCATCCGGGCCGGCGCCCTCACCGGCACCCGGGCGGCGCCGACGGGCCGGCGGCCGGTCACGGTCGCGGTCACGGTCACGGTCACGGCGCTGCCCAGCCCGCAGCGCGGCCTGCATCGCCTCCCGCTCGGCGCGGGTGGACGGGGCCTCGCCACGGTAGATCCACACCTTCACGCCGATCCGGCCGAACGTGGTGCGTGCCTCGTAGAAGCCGTAATCGATGTCGGCCCGCAGCGTGTGCAGCGGCACCCGTCCCTCGCGGTAGAACTCCGAGCGCGACATCTCAGCGCCGCCGAGCCGCCCGGAGCACTGCACCCGGATGCCCTTGGCGCTCGGGCTCTTCATGGTCGTCTGCATCGCCTTGCGCATGGCCCGCCGGAACGACACCCGGCTCGACAGCTGCTCCGCCACTCCCTGTGCCACCAGCTGCGCGTCAACCTCGGGGTTCTTCACCTCAAGGATGTTGAGCTGGATCTGCTTGCCGGTCAGCTTCTCCAGATCGCCGCGGATCCGGTCGGCCTCGGCGCCGCGGCGGCCGATGACGATGCCGGGACGGGCCGTGTGGATGTCCACCCGGACCCGGTCCCTGGTGCGCTCGATCTCCACCTTGGAGATGCCCGCGCGCTCCATGCCCCGCTGCAGCATCCTGCGGATCGCCACATCCTCGGCGACGTAGTCCTTGTACAGCTTGTCGGCGTACCACCGGCTCTTGAAGTCGGTGGTGATGCCGAGCCGGAACCCGTGCGGGTTCACCTTCTGCCCCACTAGCGGGTCCCTCCCTTGGTCTCGTCGGAGACGATGACGGTGATGTGGCTGGTCCGCTTGTTGATCCGGTAACCACGGCCCTGAGCGCGAGGCCGGAACCGCTTGAGCGTGGGACCCTCGTCCACCCAGGCCCGGCTCACCACGAGCGAGCCCGCCTCCACCTGCCGGACCTGGCCGGCGTTCGCGATGGCGCTCGCCAGCACCTTGCCGACCGGGTCGCTCGCCGACTGGGGGGCGAACGCGAGGGCCGCCTGCGCCTCGTCGGCGGGCATGCCCCGGATGAGGTCTACCACCCGGCGGGCCTTGCGCGGGGTGACGCGGACATACCGCGCCATTGCCCTAGCCTCCATCGCTTCTTCTCCGTCTCTGTACGTCTGTCTGTGCCTGCGGCTTAGCGCCGGCTGCGGCGGTCATCCCTGACATGGCTGCGGAACGTGCGCGTGGGCGCGAACTCGCCAAGTTTGTGGCCGACCATCGCCTCGGTGATGAACACCGGGACGTGCTTGCGGCCGTCGTGCACCGCGATGGTGTGGCCGAGCATCGCCGGGACGATCATGGAGCGGCGTGACCATGTCTTGATCACGTTCCGGGTGCCCTTGTCGTTCTGGGCGTCCACCTTCTTGATCAGGTGGTCGTCGACGAAAGGGCCTTTCTTGAGACTACGAGGCATCGTGAGGTGCTCCTACCGCTTCTTCTTGCTGCGCCTGCGGGTGATCAGGCGGTCGCTGGGCTTGTGGGCCTTACGGGTGCGCCCTTCCGGCTTGCCCCACGGGCTGACCGGGTGACGGCCACCGGAACTCTTGCCTTCACCACCGCCGAGCGGGTGATCAACCGGGTTCATCGCCACTCCCCGCACCGACGGGCGGCGTCCCTTCCAGCGGCTGCGGCCCGCCTTGCCGAGCTTGATGTTGCCCTGCTCGGCATTGCCGACCTCACCGACGGTGGCCCGGCAGGCCGCGTCGACCCGCCGGATCTCCCCCGACGGCATCCGCAGCTGTGCGTACCCGCCTTCCTTCGCGAGCAGCTGCACGCCAGAGCCGGCCGAGCGGGCGATCTTGGCGCCACCGCCGGGCCGCAGTTCGATGGCGTGCACCACGGTGCCGGTCGGGATGTTGCGCAACGGCAGGCAGTTGCCGGGGCGGATGTCGGCACCAGGGCCGTTCTCGACCCGGTCCCCCTGGGACAGGCCCTGCGGGCACAGGATGTACCGCTTCTCGCCATCGGCGTAGTGCAGCAGCGCGATCCGGGCCGTCCGGTTGGGGTCGTACTCCAGGTGTGCCACTTTCGCGGGCACGCCGTCCTTGTCGGCCCGGCGGAAGTCAACCAGCCGGTAGGCGCGCTTGTGGCCGCCACCCTGGTGCCGCGCGGTGATCCGGCCGTGCACATTCCTGCCACCGCGCGAATGCAGGGGGCGGACGAGCGACTTCTCAGGCTCGCCGCGGGTGACCTCGGCGAAGTCTGCGCCGCTGGCCCCCCGCCTGCCCGGGGTAGTCGGCTTGTACTTGCGGATACCCATGTGTGCTCAAGCTCCTGTCGATCTGGCCAGCGGGCTAGCTGACCGGTCCGCCGAAGACATCGATCCGGTCACCCTCGGCGAGGCTGACGATGGCGCGCTTGGTGTCGGGCCGCTTACCCCAGCCGAACCGGGTGCGCCGCCGCTTGCCCTGCCGGTTGAGCGTGTTGACGCCGGTCACCCGGACGCCGAAGACCGCCTCGACCGCCTGCCTGATCTGGGTCCGGTTGGCATCGGGGACCACCACGAACGTGTACTTGCCGTCGTCGGCAAGCCGGTAGCTCTTCTCCGAGATCACCGGCCGCAGCAGGATGTCCCGGGGATTCGCGATCTTGCTCACTGCTGCTCCTCCTCCGGCGTGTCATCCCTGGCGGCCGGCTTGGCCTTGGCAGATGCCTTCGCCACCGGTGCATCGCCGGCCGCGGCCTCCGCCTTGGCCTCGGTTTCCAGCCCGTCGACGGGGGTGCCGCTGCGGGTCAGGAATTCCGACAGGGCTGACTGCGTGAACACGACGTAGTCGCTCACCAGCACGTCATAGGTGTTGAGCTGGCCGGCGGTGAGCACGTGCACGTGCGGGGCGTTACGCAGGCTCTTGCGGGTCAGTTCGTCGTCGGCGTTCACGACCACCAGCACGGACCGCGACAGCCGACCCGCGGTCTCGCCGACCGCGGTCCGCAGCACGGCGAGCGCGCCGGAGGTGCTCGGCTCCTCCCCGTCGAGGAAGCCGCTGACGACCGCCAGCCGGCCATGGCTGGCCCGGTCGGACAGTGCCCCGCGCAGCGCGGCCGCCTTCATCTTCTTGGGGGTGCGCTGCTCGTAGGAGCGTGGCACCGGGCCGTGCGCGGTGCCACCGCCGGCGTACTGCGGCGCCCGGAGCGAACCCTGGCGGGCGCGCCCGGTGCCCTTCTGCCGGTACGGCTTCTTGCCACCGCCACGGACCGCACCCCTGGTCTTGGCAGCGTGCGTACCCTGACGGGCAGCCGCCTCCTGCGCCACCACGACCTGGTGGATAAGGGGGATGTTGACCTTGGCGCCGAAGATCTCCGCCGGGAGTTCGACGTCCTTGCCGCCCTTGCCGGACGGGGTGACGATGCTGACGACGGTGCTCACCGCGCCTCCTTCACCGCTGGCTGCTTGGCGGCGCTGCGCACCAGCACCAGGCTGCCCCTGGGGCCGGGAATGGCGCCGCGGATGAGCAGCAGGCCCCGCTCGGCGTCCACCGCGTGGACAGTGAGCCTGGCCACCGTGCTGCGGGCATTGCCCATCCGCCCGGCCATCCGCAGGCCTTTGAAGACCCGCCCGGGCGTCGCGCAGCCCCCGATCGAGCCGGGCGCGCGGTGCTTGCGCTGGGTCCCGTGCGAGGCGCCCAGGCCACGGAAACCGTGCCGCTTCATCACGCCCGCAGTGCCCTTGCCCTTGGTCTTGCCGGTGACGTCCACCAGCTCGCCGGCCCCGAACGTCTCGGCCGTGACCTCCTGGCCGAGGGTGTAGTCGGAGGCGTCGTCGGTGCGCAGCTCGACCAGATACCGGCGTGGCGTCACACCTGCCTTCGTGAAGTGGCCGGCAACCGGCTTCGTGACCCGGCGGGGGTCGATCTCGCCGTACCCGAGCTGGACGGCGGAGTAGCCGTCGGCGCCCGGGGTACGCACCGCCGTCACGACGCAGGGGCCAGCCTCGACGACCGTGACCGGGACGATCTTCCCGTCGTCGCCGAAGACCTGGGTCATGCCGAGCTTGGTGCCCAGGACGCCCTTGATCTGCTTGGTCATATCGGTGCGTTCCTCAGAGCTTGATCTCGATGTCGACCCCGGCCGGCAGGTCCAGCCGCATCAGTGAGTCGACGGTCTTCGGCGTGGGATCGATGATGTCGATCAGTCGCTTGTGCGTGCGCATTTCGAAATGCTCACGCGAGTCCTTGTACTTGTGCGGCGACCGGATCACGCAGTACACGTTCTTCTCCGTCGGCAGCGGCACCGGCCCGGCCACCCTTGCGCCGGTACGGGTAACCGTGTCCACGATCTTCCGCGCCGAGCTGTCGATGACCTCATGGTCATAGGCCTTGAGCCGAATGCGGATCTTCTGTCCCGCCATGGTGGGCCTCGATGTCCTCTTCTGTCGTGCCGCTGTGTGCTGTTCTTACTGCTGATGCGGGGGGCCTCGCGGCCCCCCGCATCCGTGCTATTTGATGATCTTCGTGACCCGGCCGGCGCCGACGGTACGCCCGCCCTCGCGGATCGCGAAGCGCAGGCCCTCCTCCATGGCGATCGGCTGGATCAGGTCCACCTTCATCTCGGTGTTGTCACCGGGCATGACCATCTCGGTGCCCTCCGGCAGGTGGACCACGCCGGTCACGTCGGTGGTGCGGAAGTAGAACTGCGGGCGGTAGTTGTTGAAGAACGGCGTGTGCCGCCCGCCCTCGTCCTTGGACAGGATGTAGACCTGGCCCTCGAACTCGGTGTGCGGGGTGTTGGTGCCCGGCTTGATCACGACCTGGCCGCGCTCCACCTCCTCGCGCTTGATACCGCGCAGCAGCAGGCCGGCGTTGTCGCCCGCCTGGCCCTCGTCGAGAATCTTGTGGAACATCTCCACGCCGGTGACGGTGGACTTCTGCGCCTTGTCCCGGATCCCGATGATCTCAACTTCCTCACCGGTGTGAATCTTGCCGCGCTCGATCCGGCCGGTCACCACGGTGCCGCGGCCGGTGATCGAGAACACGTCCTCGACCGGCATCAGGAACGGCTTGTCCACCTCACGGACAGGCTCGGGGATGGAGTCGTCGCAGGCGGTGAGCAGCTCGATGATCTTCTCACCCCACCCGGCGTCGCCCTCGAGCGCCTTGAGCGCGGAGACCCGCACCACCGGCACGTCGTCGCCGGGGAACTCGTACTGGCTGAGCAGTTCCCGGACCTCGAGCTCGACCAGTTCGAGGATCTCCTCGTCGTCCACCATGTCCGCCTTGTTGAGGGCGACCACGATGTAAGGCACGCCGACCTGCCGGGCGAGCAGCACGTGCTCACGGGTCTGCGGCATCGGGCCATCGGTCGCGGCGACCACCAGGATCGCGCCGTCCATCTGGGCAGCACCGGTGATCATGTTCTTGANNTCCACGTGCGCGTAGTGACGCTTCTCGGTCTGGTACTCGACGTGCGAGATCGAGATGGTGATCCCGCGCTCCTTCTCTTCCTTCGCATTGTCGATCTGGTCGAAGGGCGTGAAGGGATTGACGTCCGGGTACTTGTCGTGCAGCACCTTGGTGATCGCCGCGGTCAGCGTGGTCTTACCGTGGTCGATGTGCCCAATGGTGCCGATGTTCACGTGCGGCTTGGTCCGCTCGAACTTGGCCTTCGCCACTGGAATCTCCTCTTACGATTCCCCCACCGAGGTGGGGCCAGGCTCCCTGCGGGTGCCCTTTCTCCTGACGTGTGGACTGCTTTACTCGCCTCGGGCCTTTGCGATGATCTCCTTGGCAATGCTGGGCGGGACTTCCGCATACGAGTCGAACTGCATGCTGTAGTCCGCCCGCCCCTGGGTCCGGCTGCGCAGGTCCCCGACGTAGCCGAACATCTCCGACAAAGGCACGAGTGCCTTCACGACCCGGATTCCGGAACGCTCCTCCATGGCCTGGATCTGGCCCCGGCGGCTGTTCAGGTCACCGATGACATCACCCATGTAGTCATCGGGGGTCCTGACCTCAACGGCCATCACGGGCTCAAGGAGCACGGGATCGGCCTGGCCGGCCGCCTTCTTGAAGGCCATCGACCCGGCGATCTTGAAGGCGAGTTCGGAGGAGTCCACCTCATGGTAGGCGCCGTCGGTGAGGGTGACCCGCACATCGACCATCGGGTACCCGGCCAGCACACCGAACTCTGCCGCTTCCTGGCAGCCGGCGTCGACCGAGGGGATGTACTCACGCGGGATACGCCCACCGGTGATCTTGTTCTCGAACTCGTAGCCGCCGCCGTCGCCGCCGGTCGGCTCCAGGTTGATGATCACCCGGCCGTACTGGCCGGCACCACCGGTCTGCTTCTTGTGCGTGTACTCGACCTTCTCCACCTTCCGGCGGATGGTCTCGCGGTAGGCGACCTGGGGGCGGCCGATGTTGGCCTCCACCCTGAACTCCCGCTTCATCCGGTCCACCAGCACCTCGAGGTGGAGCTCGCCCATCCCGGAGATGATGGTCTGGCCGGTCTCCTCGTCCGTGCGGACCTGGAAGGTCGGGTCCTCCTCGGCGAGGCGCTGGATCGCCGTGCCGAGCTTGTCCTGGTCGGCCTTGGTCCTCGGCTCGATNNAGGGTGTCGCCGGTGCTGGTGTCCTTCAGCCCCATCACAGCCACGATCTGCCCGGCCACCGCGGTCGGGCGCTCCTCACGCTTGTTCGCGTGCATCTGGTAGATCTTGCCGATCCGCTCCTTGCGGCCCTTGGTGGAGTTGAGCACCTGCGTGCCAGTCTCCAGGGTCCCGGAGTAGATCCGGATGTAGGTCAGCTTGCCCAGGTGCGGGTCAGCCATGATCTTGAAGGCGAGGGCGGCGAACGGCTCGGACGGATCGGCGTGCCGCTCGATCACCGATTCCTCGCTGCCGACCTTGTGGCCCTTGATCCCCGGGATGTCCACCGGGCTCGGCAGGAAGTCCACGATCGCGTCCAGCATGGGCTGCACGCCCTTGTTCTTGAACGCGCTGCCGCACAGGACGGGCGTGACGCCGCCGGCGATGGTGGCCCGGCGGATCGCCGCGACGAGCTGCTCCTCGTTGGGCTCGCTGCCCTCGAGATAGAGCTCCATCATCTCCTCGTCGTTCTCGGAGATGGTCTCGACCAGCCGGTCCCGCCACTCGCGGGCCGCCTCGGCGTGGTCGTCGGGGACCGCCACGACGTCGTACTTGTCGCCCTTGCCCTCGGTCTGCCAGAGCAGGGCGCGCATGCGGATCAGGTCGATGACGCCGCGGAAGTCCGACTCGACCCCCCACGGCAGCTGGACGACGAGGGGGGTGGCACCGAGCCGGTCGCTGATCATGTCCACGCAGCGGTGGAATTCCGCGCCCACCCGGTCCATCTTGTTGACGAAGCAGATCCGCGGCACGCTGTACCGGTCCGCCTGCCGCCAGACGGTCTCCGACTGGGGCTCGACCCCGGCGACGCCGTCGAACACCGCGACCGCGCCGTCGAGCACCCGCAGCGATCGCTCCACCTCGACCGTGAAGTCGACGTGGCCGGGCGTGTCGAT
>DPMS01000706.1 GCA_003541285.1 Actinomycetota bacterium | reverse complement strand
AGCGTTGAATGGCGGAGGTTGGCGGCGGCGCCTTGCTCAGGCAAGCGCTGCGCCAGTGGCATCGTGCCCGCCGCATGCTGGATGAGAGTTCTTACAGCGAGCAGTCCGGCCGCGAGCTGATGAACACGACCGGGGAGATGGCCGTCTGCGTTGGGTGGCTGAGCTACGACGGCGGTGACCAAGCGCTCGCCCGCCAGCTCTACTCCGAGGCGTTGCTGCTGGCTGACCAGGGCGGCGACCACGCGCTGGCTGCGAAGGCGCTCGGGCAAATGTCGTTGCAGTCCGTCCAGCTAGCCCGTGACGCGCGCCCTGGCCTGGCACGAGAGGCAGTCAGGCTGAGCGCGCGGGCCGCAGAACTGGCCAGCCACGACCCGATCCCGCGGCTGCACGCGCTGCTTGCAGCACGGCAGGCGATCGCGCACGCGGCGGTCGGGGACAGCCAGGGCTTCAGGACGGCCATCACACGCGCGTGGCGGGAACTAGACCGCGGATGGACCGAAGAAGACCCGGTGTGGCTGCACTTCGTGATCCCGGCGGAGATCACCATCCATGAGGCTAAAGGGCGTACCTACCTCGGTGATCAGTGTGCAGCGATCGGGCTGTACCAGCAGAGCCTGGAAAACCCGGGCCTGTCCCGCCGTAACCGGGCCTGCTACCAGGCCCAGTTCGCTGCCGCGCTGGCGAGCGGCGGCGAAACCGCCGGGGCGGTCGCGGAAGGCCTGGCGGTGCTGCCCGTGCTGGAGGAAACGGTGGCCTCGCCGCGTGTCCTGCGCGAGTTGCGGCCTGTCCGCTCGGCCGCCGAACAGGCAGGAGCACAGGAGTTCTGCGAGCGCTACGACAAGGCCGCCCGCGCCGTGGTGGCCTAACCGAACCCAGGAGGAATGCCGGACGTGGCTGACGTGACGTTCCGACGCTACGAGGCGGCTAGTGCACGCGAAATCCGCGCCACCGTCGAAGGCATCTACAGGGACTCCTACACCAAGGCGATCGCCAGCGGTCACCCGTTCGACTCAGTCGAGACGTTCATGCACCGGTTCGACGCCTACACCGCAGGCGGCGGTTTCGACATGGTCGTCGCCTACCTCGACGGTGAGCCGGTGGGCCAGACGTGGGGCTGGCCGCTCACTGAGCAAAAAGGCGCCAAGTGGTGGGAAGGGCTGTCAGCCGAGCCCGAAGCTGGGTTCACCCGCGAAGACGGCCAGCGGACCTTCGCGCTGTCAGAAATCATGGTCTGCCAGGGGTACACCGGGCAAGGCATCGCGCACGCCCTGCATGACGAACTGCTGTCCAAGAGGACAGAACAGCGTGCCACCCTGCTGGTCCAGCCGGACAATACGACCGCATACCACGCCTACCTCCACTGGGGCTGGCACAAGGTGGCACAGCTTCGCCCTGGCTGGCCGGATGCGCCGATCTTCGACGTGCTAATCCTGCCGCTGGCGGCAGGCCACTGATCGGGCAGGTGCGGGCTCGATAGCAGCGCGGAACGCGCCGACCCCAGCGCCAGGATGCGCCGCGACTGCGTTTCACTGCTAGTGGTCGAAGCTTCCCCGCTTGACGGCTGTGAGGAAGGCCATCCAGTCCGGTGCGCTGAAGGCCAGATGCCCGGCCGCTGGGTTCTTGGAGTCGCGGACGGCGTATGCGCCATCCACCGCGGCGACCTCCACGCATTGGTTGCCGCCGGTGCTGTGGCTGGATTTGCGCCACTGCGCACGGGCCAGCGCGGCAGGATTGAGGCTGGTCATCGGGTCTCCTTCGCTATCTTGCGGATCATGGATGCGGACTCGCCTGGGCTGAGGGCGCTTTCTACCAGGTGGCTCCAGGCGAGGTTGTAGACATCGAGTTCTTCTTCGGACTCCAGGTAGACATCCCCCATGAGCCCTTCGGCATAGGCGACCGGAGGATCTTCGGGATCGGGGAAGGTGAGGATGACGAACTCGCCGTCCATGCCAGCGTTCGCACCGGCGGTGAATGGCAGCACCTGCAGCGTGAGACGAGGCTGTGTGCTTGCATCAGTGAGGGCGGCAATCTGCGCCGGCATCGCCTCGGCACCGCCGACGTGGCGCCGCAGCGCCACCTCGTCGAGTACCACGTGGATCTCCGGGGGTACGTCGCGGCCGAAGAGGGCCTTCTGCCTGGCCGAGCGGGCCGCCACCCGCCGGTCGACCTCGCTGTGCTCCAGCGTCGGCCGGGTGGCCGCGATGACCGCGCGGGCGTAGTCCTCGGTCTGGAGGAAACCGGGCACGATGTGCGCGTTGACCTGGATGCGCGCGGCCTCGGATTCCAGGCCGACATACGAACCGGTGAACACGTCGCTGTAGGCGGTCCACCAGCCGCGCTTGCGGGCGTCGCGCCCAAGCTGGACCAGCGCCTCACGCTGCGGTGACCGGACGGCGTACAGGTCGAGCATGTCTTCCAGGTCATCGAGGGTGATGCGGCTGCGCCCGTTCTCGACGCGGTAGAGCTTGCTTTTGCTGAAGTCGAGCCGCTGGGCCGCCACCTCCAGCGACAGGCCCTGCGCCTGGCGCAGCCGGGTCAGCTCGCGCATCAGGCGCCGTCCTCGCACCGTCGGGCTGTAGTCCATGAATATTCCCCTGGGTTTGCCGGGGCCGACTGCTGTGACTCGGGCAGTATCCCGCCCCAGCCCTGGTCTCGCAACACGTCATCATTGCACATCGTCATGAAAGATGCTTGGCATCCGATAGCAAGCTCACGCACGATGTTAGCCACGTACGGTGACAAACGTCTGTGGCTCATGAGAACTGGCGCGCACCGCCTGATGCTGATCGTCGTCAGCCGGGCGACGCTGACGGCAGCGGGCGCCGGGCACTGCGAGCCGCGTTTGAGGAGGCAGACCGCGATGGCTGATGAGGCCAGCACAGCAGGGCAGGTGGTCACGGAGCGCGGCGCAGCGGAGCCGCCGCCTCCCGCCGCCCTGATACGCAAATGTGACGAGGATGCCAAAGCCCAAATGGACGTGGTCGCGGAGACGCTGACCGCCCACGGATTCGATGTCCTTGGCCCCGACTGGGAGGACAGCCGACTCCTGAGAGTCAGGGGCCTGCGCGATACGACCTGTGAGATCACGGTCGAAGACAGCGGGTTCGCCACCTGGGAGTACCGCCCCGGTGCAGGGGATGGCATCGACCCAGACAAGATCACCGGCCGGGTGATGCGCTTGCTCACCGATGCCGGCTGGGAACGTCCGTGCTGGCAGGGCAGGGCAGGGCCGGGGGCTGGGCTGAAGGGCCTCGTCGGCTGCCGCCTGAAAGCCATGGGACTAGGGGTCTGCCTGGACGTCTATGAAGATCACGACACCTACGAGGTCGTGGCAGGGATCATCGTGACCAACCCGGGCCGACCCGAGCGCGGGCAGGTACGTGTCAGCGACGACGGCGCCCTGATGTGGCAATGCGGATACGAAGAGGACCCCAGCGACACAGCGACCATCGCCAACATGATGGTCACCATCCTGACCGGCGACATCACGGACGGCTGTGTCCAGCGCGGGGAACTGGCGATGGCCGACCCCACCGGGCGGGCCATCGGCCAGGTTTCCCTCGTCGGCGGGTGATGGGGATGGCTCAGGAACCGGCGACGGCCGGGCAAGCAATCACGCGGGTGAACGGGACCGTGCCGCGTATAACGGTGATGGCCGGGCGGAAGGGGTTCAAGGCCGAGCTGGAGGATTTGCGGGAGCGGATGCGGGGCTTGGGCCTGGGGCACGGGGAGATCGCGGGCGAGATAGGGCGCCGCTACCGGGTCCGGCCGCGTGAGGCGTACCGGCTTGCTCATGGGTGGACGCTGGGGCAGGCGGCGGCCCGGTTCAACACCCGCGCGGCCGAGCTGGGCACCGATCCGGATGGGCTGGCGAGCCTGGCCGGGAACCGGCTGTGCGAGTACGAGAAGTGGCCCCACAGCGAGCGCAGGCCAGCGGTCTACGTGCTGGTCATGCTGGCCATCGTCTATCAAACCGGGGTGCTAAACCTGCTGGACCTGGCCGACCACGAAAACCTGCCACCGCGCGACCGGCTCACCCTCCTCCAGCCTGGGGAAGCGGCGCACGCTGAACCAGACCTGAGCATGCCTGACGGGGCGGCATATGACATCGGCCAGCCTGGCGCGGCCACGCCCGGCTTGGTGCCTGGCCCGCCGCTGGCGAATGCCCAGGGCATGTCGCTGTCGCTGCCGTATGTGCCTGGCCGGGTGGTGATCGAGGTCACCGATCCGGCCCTGGGCACCGGGCGGTGCGCCGCCCGGTGTGGCGGTGAGGCGGTGCAGGCCATGACCGGCCTGCCGGGGCAAGCGTCGGCTCCCGGCGCCGTAGCAGTCACCCCCGTGAGCTACCGCGGACGGGCGTAGAAAACCCGCCGCGCAGCGGAAGGAATCGTTGATGACCGGCAGGACCAGCACACCGGCAGCGCCATGGTCACGTGGTAGCGGTGCTGGTCCTGGCCTGGGCGGAACCGGCGCTGTTTCTGGGTCTGCGGCCCCCGCAGTGCGCAGGCCCGGTCAGAGCAAAGCTCCGGTGCCGGTTCTGCCTACCCAGAAGTGGGGCACCGACATGGCGGGCCACTGGCCAGTACGCGATTACCTGGAATTGGGCGCGCTCCCTGGCGCGGTGCCGTCCGCGCGATTGCACGCCCGCTTCAT
>DPMS01000016.1:2366-3462 GCA_003541285.1 Actinomycetota bacterium | reverse complement strand
GGTCGGGGTCAGCCCATGCAGATAGACGGCAGTGCGCTGCGGGTCAAGGATGCCCGCGCGCTCGTCGGTGGGCTCGGCCAGGGCGGTGACCACCTGCGCGGTCGCGAGAGCGACCAGCTGGATGTCCACCCGGGCGCCCCTGGCCGCCTGGGTTTCCGCCGCTCCCTGCCGGAACGCGGCCGCGCACTGGTAACAAGGTGTCTGCCGCCCGGGCCGGACCCACAGGATCTCACCGACTTCGGCGTCGCGGACCCGTGGGTCGACCCACACCGCTGGGTATACGGCGGGCCTCCCGGCGGCGAGTGAGACCTGGTTGACACGGCGCTGGCAGGCGGCCGAATCGGTGGCGGCCACTACCACGTCGGCTCCGGCCGCCAGTCGCTGCTGCTCGCTATCGGCCAGTTCCAGAAAGTCGGCGTGCAGGCCAGTGGCGTGACATGGCGGGAACTCCCGGCAGATCTTGCCGGCCAGGGTCGGAGCCTTCGGCAGCCCCAGGGCAGGTGCGCCCAGGGGGTGGCGGACGAGGTTCTCCACCTCCAGCACGTCGGGATCGACCAAGCGGATTGGGCTGAACCCCAGCCGTGCCAGCTCCTCGGCCAGGAAACCACCAACAGCCCCCGCGCCGACGATGAGGACCGCGCCGGTGCGACGGCGGTGGCGCGCCCAGACGCGGTCCTCGCTGAGATCGGTCAATCGTAGGTGCGGCGGGCGACCCGGACCGGCTCTGGCCGGTCCAGCGGGTCTTCCCGCGGATCATCTTCGGGCTTGAGCTCACCGGTGGCGGTATCGAGGAACCACTCCCGTTCGCTCTCCCACATCTGCTCCGGTGTCAGACGGGCTTCTCCGAGAATCTTCGGCGCAGTGCCCACGGGAATCCCCCTTTCGTTCCCGAAAACCACGAATCTACCACCGCGAGGTGAATCCGGTAACCAGGAATCTGACCCGTTCCGGCCCGTATATGCATGACGCGCGCTCAATTCCCCCAGCGAAAGTCCCTGGAGCCAGTTTCGTCGCCAGGAGTCACGAAATTTCCAAAGTCATCTTTTTTCATTCTTCTGCAGCTGTGTAACTCTGGCACCCAGCGTGCGAAATGCGC
>DPMS01000016.1:0-2246 GCA_003541285.1 Actinomycetota bacterium | reverse complement strand
GGCGGGTCAGCCGCAGGCGCCGTACTGGCGTGCGCGGGGGGGAACCGGGGTGGCCGCACGCTCCAGGCAGGCGATCACCTCGTCGTCGCTTACCTGGGCGAAGTCGGCGTAGAACTGGCCGATAGCGAAGAACCATTCCGGGGTATCCACGCAGACCAGGTCGTCGGCCTCACCGGCGAACCCCGCCTCCCAGCCGGGCGGTGCGACGGGCACCGCAAGCACCACCCGCGCTGCCCCCTGCGCCCGGGCAACCTGGCAGGCAGCCCGGGCGGTGGACCCGGTGGCGATACCGTCATCGACCACCACCGCGACCCGCCCCGCCAGCGGCAGGCGCGCCCGGCAGGCCCGGTAGCGTGCGGCGCGGGCGTCCACCTGCGCCTGCTCCCGGGCCTGGGCCGCGGCCAGTTCGTCCTCAGACACCCCAGCCACGCGGACGAGCCCGGTGTTGATGACCCGCACCCCGTCCTCGCCGACCGCACCCATCCCCAGTTCGGGCTGGAACGGCACCCCAAGCTTGCGCACGACGATCACATCCAGCGGCGCGTCAAGCGCCTGGGCGACTTGCAGGGCCACCGGGACCCCTCCACGTGGCAGGCCAAGGACAACAACCCGCTCGCCGCGCAAATGCCCCAGCTTCGCGGCCAGCTGCCGCCCCGCATCCACGCGATCAGCGAAAACCATGACAGCCCCCGGCCTCCAGCTTCCCCCGGACCTGGCAACGCCACCAGGGACCATGGTCATAATCCGGGGAATCACCCTGACCGCACACTCACCGCTGGCCCAGACCCCTGTCCCTGGCCCATGGCCGCTTGCCGGGGAATGCCGCCAGGCAGGACTGAACCGGCGGTAGCGGTGCCGCAGCTGACGAGCCAGCCGGGATACCGCCTCGCGGCGGCCCGCCGCACAGCCCTTTCCACAGCGGGTACACCGCCCCAACGCCATCGCCGCCCCGTTCGATCCCACCCGGATCGAAGGCGCGGCATCCCGCGCCGCCCGCGAGGCGGGCCGGCCCGACCCAGCGATGTGGCGCGCGCCTACGTTGTCCACCGGCACCGGCACGCGGAACTGCGCCAGGCGAAGAGGAACTGCTCGGGGTGCGTGACGATCTCAAGCTCGGCCTTGCACGCCGTTCAGGAATTTCCTGCTGCCGCAGTTCGCTGACACCAGTAGACGACGCGGGGTGGAGCAGTTCGGTAGCTCGCTGGGCTCATAACCCAGAGGCCGCAGGTTCAAATCCTGCCCCCGCTACCAGTAGTTGAAGGTCAGAGGCCTGATCACCAGCACGGTGGTTGGGCCTCTTGATCGTTTGTCCGTGGTTCGTCCGCGGGATCAGGTCGCACAAACGCCGACCGTCGGCACTCAGAAGTCCAGATTGGCCCGTCGCCGACACGTCCAGGGGCTCCTGCTGGATCGGGAGTTGGACAGGCTCGGAGTCGGCTCCAGGCAGCGCCGGGCTGACCGCCGAGGGATCCGGCGGCACCCAGCAGGTCGTATGCCTGCTGGACTCCGGCCTAATCTATGAGGGGAGGCGGATGCGGCGGTGCCTTAACCCGCCATCCGGTTATCCGCCGTAAAACTACGTGAGTAGCATCGGTGTCTCTCGCGCCCCGCGTAGTCACGAATACACGCACGCACCCCGGAGGTGCAGCTTCATGACCCTCAGTGAGGCAGGCCGTGCCATCGACCGGTTGCGCAAGCACCTGACCGCCGACGCCGTGCGCCTAGACTCGCTGGCGGAGTCGTTTTCCCTTTTCGTCTACGAAGCGCTGCAAGACAAGCTGGCCAATGTCGACCTGCGCCTGCTCCTGCATGACCTTAGTCTCGAGCAGTTTCCCCTCAACGGGCTTGAGGCGGAGAACCTCAAACGTGCACGGCTGGATCAGCACCGCATCGCCCGCGCGTTTGTGGCCTGGGCCGAAGGGCACCTGCAGGCGAGAACGCTGACGCGGCGAACGCGCGGTATGTGGACGAGTGTCGACGGCCCGTTTCCTTACGTCGTCGATGGCGCTGGTCTCGACGCGGAGAGTATCGGCCTGGTCGTCTCCCAGAACCTGTACTTCCCGCAAGAGTCCACGGACGCAGACCGGGTCGCGCAGAGCATCGTCAACTTCGAGCGGATGTGGTTCGACGATGCGACTACTCGGACCGTCCAGGACTCCTTCCTCGACGCTGCTCGCGCTCTCTTCCAGAACAGGAGCCCCGAGTCCGTCTATCTGCGCATCCTTATACTACAGTCGCGGTTTTCC
>DPMS01000117.1 GCA_003541285.1 Actinomycetota bacterium | reverse complement strand
GTGCCGGTCTTGTCCGAGCACAGCACGTCGATGCCGCCGAGTTCCTCCACCGCGGGCAGGTGCGAGACCACCGCCTGGCGGCGTGCCAGCTGCCGGGAGCCGACCGCCATCGTCACCGACAGCACCGCCGGCAGCGCCACCGGCACCGACGCGATCACGACTACCAGCGCGAACTCCAGCATCGTCAGCAGCGGGTTCCCCCCGCGCCATCGACACCGCCAAGGTGATAGCCACCAGGCCCACCGCCAGGACGATGAGGTAGTGGGCGATCCGCATCACCGCCCGCTGGAAATGGCTGACCGCGCCAGCCGTCTCCACCAGCGCCGTGGTGCGGCCGAAGAAACTGGCGGCACCGGTCGCATACACCGGTCGCATACACCAGCGCATCCGCCTCGCCGCGCACCACCACCGCGCCCGAGTACAGGACATCCCCGGCGCCGCGGGTGACCGGAAGCGACTCCCCGGTCAGTGACGACTGGTCCACCTGCAGCGATGCGTCGCCGAGCAGCCGCGCATCCGCGGGCGCCACATCGCCCAGCCGGACCCGGATCACATCACCCGGCACCAGCTCGCGGATCGGCAGGGTCGCCCACGCTCCATCGCGCAGCACCCGGGCGGTGACTGCCAGCCGCCGCTTGAGCGCGGCGATCGCATTCGCGGCCTGATGCTCCTCGGCGAACGCCACCGACACGTTCATCACCAGCAGCACCCCGATGACCGCCGCATCGGTCCAGTGCCGCACCACCAGCGACAGGACCAGCGCGACCTCGATCATCCACGGGATCGGCGCCCAGAAGTAGCCCAGCAGCACCAGCAGCGGGCTCTTGCGCTTCTCCGTGATCTCGTTCGGCCCGAACCGCTCCAGCCGCCCCCGCGCCTGCTCACCAGACAGCCCCTGGGGCGTTGCGTCCAGCTCGGCCAGGACGGCCGGAACCGGCAGGTCCGCCAGCTTCGCCTCCGCCCGCATCGGCGACACCTCTTCCTCTTGTCGGCTGCGAAATATCGGTTCCGTGGTTATCCGGTCCTTTTCCGGCTTGCGGGAGCCGGGTTTGGGCTTTCACTCCTGCCAGTAGAGTTGCGGCGGCGGCGCCGCGGCGAGAGAGGCCTCGTTGGCATGAAGCAGCACCACGCGCAGCCCGTCCGGGTCGCGCATGCTCAGCCAGGCAGCGTCGCCGTCGTGGCAGCGGTGATAGTGCACCGCATGCTGGGTGAGCAGCTCTTCGGCGCGGTCGAGGTCGGCGGCATCCGTCACCCGGAACGCGATGCGGGATGCGCCGGGCTCGCTGAGACCGTGCCGGGCACGCTCGCCGATCTCGCGTATGACCAGCGTGCGCACTCCATCGCCGCGGCTGCGGAGGAGTGCGAGCGTGTCATCCTTCCAGTCGCACTCCAGCCCTAGCACGTCCCGGTAGAAGGACAGCGAGCGGTCAAGATTGCGTGCCTGCACGAACACGCCGAAGATCCTTGGCACATGCAGCGCCCGGCCGGCCGCCCTATCCTGCCGGACTGGACGCCCCGGCCGGCCGTTGTTCTCCTGGCGTGCGGGACGCTGGGGTTGCTGAGAAGCTGTCATCGGGACTCCCACCCTTCCGGGGGTTGCAGGGAGTAGCAGAAGGTGGCGGCGGGGCCGGAGCGGCTCGCTCGCCTGTGGTCGGCGCCATCGCCGTAGCGCTTGTGCACTTGGCGCCGGGCGGGGCTCAGGGCCATCCGCCCGGGATGGCGCCGAGCAGCCGGCCAGCCGCCACATGAAGCGAAGGACCTTCAGGTGGCTCTCCAGTTCCAGCGCTGCGCCTTCGGCATCCCCGGCACGCAGGTGTGCCAGCAGCCGCTGGCGCGAACTGACGGTCATGCTGTTCGCTGCCGGGCCGACCTCGACCATCAGATCGCGCGCCAGCCAGCAGCGCGCCATGCACCTGACGGCGCCGCGACACCAGGTAGGACAGCTGGGCGCAGGCTGAGAACAGGTACGGGATGGCGACCGTGACCACGGTGAGGTCGACCAGGTAGGTGAAGACCTTCAGCCCGGAGCTGGTGTTGTAGCTCCACAGCAGCAGCAGCGAGGGCAGGATGGCGGCGATCAGGACCGAGATCCAGGCCGTGTCCTTGTGATCGGTCCTGGCGAAGACCTTGGGGAATGGGAACAGGTTGTCCTGCGACGCCGCCCGCGCGATCTCGGCGGTGACCAGGGTCCAGCCGTTCAGTGCCCCGATTCCGCTGATGACCGCGATCGTCGCGACGAACGTGCCGGCCCAGTTCCAGCTGGTGAACATATTGCTGAACGCGGTGGCGAACGGCGTGGTGTCGTTGACCAGGCCCTTGTGGGCCACCACGCCCATCACCGCGCCAGCGGCCAGCAGGTACAGGACCGCGCTGGCGAGCGTTCCGTAGACCGAGGCGCGCCCGACGTTCCGGCGCGGGTCGCGCACTCGCTGGGCGGTGATGGCCGCGACCTCGATGCCGATGAACGAGAACAGCGCCACGCCCGCAGCGATGCCGATCGAGCTGTAGAGGCTGCCGCCGGATGCGTTGAACGCGCCGAAGTTCGCGCTCTTCACGAAGAACCATCCGACGATGCCCACGAACAGCAGCGGCAGGAACTTCAGGACGACGGTAAGGTTCTGGAACCAGGCCATCTGCCGGACGCCAGCGATGTTGATCGTGGCCGGGATCCACAGGCCGATCATCGCGACGCCGAAGTTCTGCCACGCAGATGGGTGATGGATGTTGAACACGTACTCGAAGTACGGCACCCAGGCGGACACGATGGCGGCGTTGCCGGCCCACGCCTGGATCCAGTAGCACCACCCAGTCAGGTAACCGGCGAAGTCGCCGAACTCGTGCCGCGCGTAGGCGTAGAGCCCGCCGTCGGCCTTGGGGACGCGCCGGGTCAGCTGGCCGAACATGACCGCCAGCAGCGTGGCGCCGACTGCGATCACGGCCAGCGTGCCCAGCGAGCTGGTCCCCGCGCCGGCCAGCACGGCCGGCATCGCGAACACGCCGGTCCCGATGATGCTGCCTATGACCAGGCCGGTGGCCGAGGTGACCCCGATCGAGCGGGCCTTCAGCTCTGCCCTGCCGGGACCGTGGGGAGTCGGCTCACCCTGCCCATCAGGCAGTGGATGAGCGCTTGCGGCGCTAGACATGGATCCTCCTCCCGGGGCGGCCGGTCGGCTCGTCCCGCGTTGCGCGAAGCTTGGTACTGGCATCCACGGTCACCCGCCGGGCGGCCCGTCACATCCGTGGAACACCCCGGTCGGCACCCTGGCCTGCGGTTCGCAGACCCCAGGTGGCGGTGCGCCCGCGCCGAGGACCAGGACCGGGCACGTGACCGCACGCCTGGCCAGGGCACCACCGGCCGCCCGAGGCCCAGCGCAATTGCGCGAGGTCATGCTGCTGGGGCGCGGAAAGGGGATCCGCGGGCCGAACCGCCCGGCGGCGTTGCCATCGAGCCGGGCGATGACGCGCTTGGCCGGTTGAGGGCGGGCTGTCCACCAAGCTGCCTCTGGCGTGTGAGCAGGGCCAGAACCACCGCCGATCCTCATCACCGCCGGTCAGCGGCCGACGGCCCGCAGTTCCAGGCGGTCCTGGAAGGTATCCGGGTTCCCCGGCCGGGCCTGGGCCGGCCCAGCACCCGCCCGGCCGGGTGCTGGCGGACAAGGCTAGGGACCTATGCAAGTGATCTCAGCACCCGGGTGGCCGACCGCGGACCACAGACCTCGGGTGGCGGCTGGGGTCTTTCACGGATGTGACGGGCCACCCGGAGGGCGACCGTGGGTGCCAGGACCAACCCGACGGCACGGTGCGGAGGGCTCGCAATGACTCACAGGCAACGCAACATAGCGGTGGAAGCGCGCGCTGATCTCATCCTGACCGACGAACCTTCGGTCGACGCCTACGCGGCCTACTTCGAAGCCCAGATGCACCGCAGTAAGGTGCGCGGGCTGCTCCGGGCTGTCGACCTGTGGTTCGCCAGAGCCGTGCCGCCACAGGGGATCTTCCGGTGGTGGCATGCTCGCACCGGTCATGGGTGATCCGGCCCGCTCGGGTCACTGCCGGCTGAGGAGCGGCAGCGGCAGAGGAAAGGACCCGCAGCCATGACGGCGCAAGCCGGGACCTGCCGCGGCTGGCTGCGGCCAGCGGCGCTTGTTCCGCTACCAGGGCATCATCCACTGCTACGTTGTGCTGCGCGGCACCCGTCATCAGAAAGTGGGCAGTCATGACAGCATCACCGGCCCCGGTTTCTCAGCCGGTGCTGAGCCCGCTCACGGGAGCGGCGATCTTCCTGGTGCTGACGGTGGAACCTGGCGGTGAGGGCGTGGTGCGGGATCTGCTGGCGGACCTGGCCGGGCTGGCCCGGTCGGTGGGGTTCCGGCTGCCGGAGGGGGCGCTGACCTGTGTGGCCGGGGTGGGCTCAGACGCTTGGGACCGGTTGTTTGCCGGGCCGCGGCCAGCGGGCCTGCACCCGTTCATTGAATTGCGCGGGCCGCGGCACCGTGCGGTGGCCACCCCGGGGGATCTGCTGTTCCACATCCGCGCCAGGCACCTGGATCTGTGTTTCGAGCTCGCGACCCAGATCATGGAGCGGCTGGCGGGCTGGGTGAGCGTGGCCGATGAGGTGCACGGCTTCCGGTATTTCGACGAGCGCGACCTGCTGGGCTTCGTGGACGGAACGGAAAACCCCAGCGGCCCGGCCGCCGGAGCGGCGGTGCTCATCGGGGATGAGGATGCCGCGTTCGCGGGCGGCAGTTACGTGATTGCGCAGAAGTACCTGCACGATATGCGGGCCTGGAACGCCCTGCCCGCCGCCGAGCAGGAGAAGGTGATCGGCCGGGCCAAGCTGTCCAACATCGAACTGCCGGATGAGGTCAAGCCGGCCAACTCGCATGTGGCGCTGACCACCATCACCGGCCCCAGCGGGCAGCAGCGCCAGATCGTGCGGGACAACATGCCCTTCGGCAGCGCCGGGCGCGGGCAGTTCGGCACCTACTTCATCGGGTATGCCGCCACCCCCGAGGTGACCGAGCAGATGCTGGCGAACATGTTCCTGGGCAGCCCGCCCGGCAACACCGACCGGATCCTGGAGTTCTCCACCGCCGTCACCGGCGGGCTGTTCTTCGTGCCCTCGGCCAGCTTCCTCGGCAACCTGCCCGACCTGCCTGCCCCGCCGGGTGAGGCCGCGCGGCCATCCGCATCCTTTCCAGCGGGCGACGGCTCGCTGGGAATCGGCGACCTGAAGGGAAGCAGCCAGCCATGAACAACCTGCACCGCGAACTCGCCCCCATCTCCAGCGCGGCCTGGGCCAGCATCGAGGAAGAAGCCCGGCGGACCTTCACGCTGCACATCGCCGGCCGGCGGGTGGCCGATGTGAGCGAGCCCGGCGGCGTCACGCTCGCGGC
>DPMS01000326.1 GCA_003541285.1 Actinomycetota bacterium | reverse complement strand
CGTCCGCAGGTCGATGACCTCCGCCTCGATGCCGTCGGCGGCCAGTTCCCCCGCGGCAGCCAGGCAGGTGCCCACCGTGATCGACAGCCCGGCCAGGGTGACGTGCCGCCCGGGCCGGACGGTCCGGGCCTGGCCGAGCGGGATCAACTGCTCGCCATCGCCGATCTCTTCCCTGCGCCCGTACAGCGCCTTGTGCTCGAACACGCAGACCGGGTCGTCGTCCCGGATGGCCGTGGCCAGCAGCCCGAAGGCCTCGGCCGGGCTGGCCGGTGCGGCGATCTTCAGCCCGGGGACGGTCATCGCCCAGTTCTCGGCCGACTGGCCGTGCTGGCTGCCGAACCCGAGACCGCCGGAGCCGTTCGCGCCGCGCAGCACCAGCGGGACGCTGACCTGCCCGCCGGTCATGTACCGGACCTTAGCGATCTCGTTGGCCACCTGGTCCCAGCAGGTCGCGTAGAAGTCGGCGAACATGATCTCCGCCACCGGCCGGAACCCGGCCATGGCCGCGCCCATGGCCGTGCCCGCAATGGCCTGCTCGGAGATCGGCGTGTTCCAGACCCGGTCCGCGCCGAACCGTTCCCGCAGGCCGGAGGTGGTCTTGAACACCCCGCCCGAGGCGACGTCCTCACCGAGCAGCACCACCTGGTCGTCCCGGGCCATCTCCTGGGCCAGCGCGGCGGCGATCGCCTGCCGGTAGGTCAGTTCCGCCATTGCCAGCTCCCGTCGCTCCACACGTCGGTCCAGGCCCCGGCGGGGTCGGGGGCGGGCCGGGCCAGCACTTGGCGGGCCAGCGCGGCCAGGTCGGCCTTGATCCGCGCATCGATTTCGTCCAGCTTCTCCGCTGCGGTGCCAGCGGCGGCCAGCGCCGCCCGGGTGCGCAGCAGCGGATCCTGCTCGCGCCAGCGCGCCACTTCCTCCGCCGGGCGGTACGCCGCACCGTCTGCGGCCGAGTGGCCCGTGAGCCGGTAGGTCTGCGCCTCGACCAGGCTCGGCCCGTGCCCGTCCCGGGCCGCGGCGACCGCGTCGCCCACCACCTGCCGGACGGCGATCACATCGTTGCCGTTCACCACGATCCGGTCCAGCCCGTAGGCGGCCGCCCGGTCGGCGGCGGGCAGCGCCACCGGGATCACCTCGCCGATCGGGGTGTACTCCATGTACCAGTTGTTCTCGCAGACGAATACGACCGGCAGCCGCCAGACCGCGGCCAGGTTCACCGCCTCGTGGAACGCGCCGATGTTGGTCGTCCCGTCGCCGAAGAAGCACACAGTGACCGTCCCCGTGCGGCGGATCTTCGCGGCCCAGGCCAGCCCGCAGGCGACCGGCAGGTGCGCACCGACGATCGCGTAGGAGCCGTAATAGCCGTGCGCCACGCTGGTGATGTGCATCGACCCGCCCTTGCCGCCGCAGATCCCGCCCGCCCGGCCGAGCAGTTCGGCCAGGACCGCGTCGGCCGGGGCGCCGCGGGCCAGCGCGTGCCCATGGCCCCGGTAGGTGCCGAGCGAGCAGTCGCCGGGGCTGAGCACCGAGGCGGCGCCGACCGCGACCGCCTCCTGGCCGAGCCCGAGATGCACCGGGCCGTGTACCCGGCCCTGCCGGTACAGCGCATCGACCCGCTCCTCGAAACGGCGCAGGAAGCACATCTGCGTGAAGAGTTCCAGGTCATCGGGGACGCCCATGGCGAGGACGCTACGGTGGCGCCGCAGGCCCGGCCTCGTCCTGGCAGGCCCAACTGAGCGCCGTTCCTCCGCGCCCGGGTCAGGTCGGCCGCGCCCGGGTCAGGCCCCGTCGTCGCTGAGGGCCCGCAGCGTCACGTAGGCGCGGGTGGCGAGCTGCAGGTTGAAGCGGATCTCGGGGTCACCCAGGTCGAACCCGGTCAGCTCGCGGATCCGCTGCAGCCGGTACTTCAGCGTGCTGCGGTGCACGGACAGCGCCCGGGAGGTGGCCTCGTAGCCGCCACCATGCTGCAGGTACTGGGTCAGGGTCTTGACCAGCTCGGTGTGCTTGCGCTCATCGTAGGAGGCCAGCGGCCCCAGCCATTTGCGGACGAACGCCTCCACGTCGGAGAGGTCGTCGACGGCGGCCAGCATCCGGAGCACGTCGAGGTCGGCGTACACCGAGGTCCGCGCGGCCGCAGCGGACGCCTTCTGCAGCCGCAGCGCCAGCCGTGCCTCGCGCAGCGAGCGGGGCAGCTCGGACGGCCGCGGGCAGGCATCGCCGACCCCCATCCGGCAGCGGCCGTCGGCCAGCTCGGCCACGATCCCGGCGCGCAGCGCCTCCCAGTCGCGCCCGCCGCCCGCAGCCACGACGACCACCGTGCCCGCCATCGTGCCCAGCAGGCAGGGCAGTTGCTGCTGGCGCACCGCCCGGCGGGTAGCGTGCAGCACATCCTCCTGGGCGGGCGCGCTGTCGGGCACCTCCACCACCGCCACCTGGTGCGGGCGCCCCAGGTCATAGTCCAGTGCCTCAGCGCGCCGGTAGGCGCTCTCGTCGTCGGTGCCGGTGAGCAGGTCATGCACCAGCTCGCGGCGGACCCGGAGCTCGGTGTCGGCCATGCCGCGCAGCCGGGCCAGCTCGACGGCGAGGACGGTCGCGCCGTGCTCCAGCGCCATCACGTCCGTGGTGCCCGCGCGGTGTCCCGGATCCATGAGGGCGAGCAGCCCGAGCACGCCGGGGCGCGGCGAGGCCAGCGCCACCACCCGGTCCCCGTCCCGTACCGACCGGCCCGCGGTCATCAGGCGCCGCAGCAACTGCTCCCGATCGTAGGCGGGCAGCTTCGGGTACCGGGCCGGCTGGCCCGGGCCGACCCACGCGGACAGGTTGCCGTACCGGTCCTCCACCGCCACGGCCAGCCCGGTCAGGTCGTGCAGCGCCTCGGCGAGGCCCGCCGCGCCCTCCCCGGCCGCCGCCACCCGGGTCAGCCGCTCGTGGATCGCCATGCCGCGGCGCAGCGTGGCTACCGTCTCCTCCAGCGCCTCGTTGGTGGCGGCCAGCTGGACCGCGGTGTCCCGCTCCCGGCCGTGCAGCTGGGCGTTGGACACGGCCACGCCGGCCTGCTGGGCCAGCACCTGGGCCAGGAACTGCTCTTCCAGCGCGGGCTCGCGGGCGGCGTGCACGACCAGGTAGCCCAGCGGTCCGGCGATGCTCCGCAACGGGTAGGCCCAGGCCCACGTGGCGCCCAGGGTGGTCACCGGCCCGCCGGTCTCGGGCAGCGTCCGCAGCTCGCCAGCCAGCTCCGGGGCCAGGGCGCCGCAGCGGCCGCCCCCGGTCCGCCATGCGTCCCCGATCACGAACCCCGCGATCTGCCAGCTGCCCAGCGAGGCAGCCGCAGAGCTGGCGAGCCGCAGGATCTGCTGGTCGTCGGCGCTCTCCGTCATCAGGATGGAGAGCACGAGAAGCGCGCGCAGGTTGGTCAGCTGGCTGCGGAGCAGGCCCAGTTCGTCGCGGCCCGGCTCGTGGCGGCCCGGCTCGTGGCGGTAGGTGCCCGCCGCTGAGTCGATTGCGCCCACGCTTGCACCGCCCCGTGGATCAGGTGAAACGGAGGCTAGATCATTCCCGCGGCAGAACTAACCCGACCAAGGGTCTAAACCAGCCCCTGAATCTGTCCCGCCGGGACGGCCCCTGGCCATCCCGGCGGGACAGGTCATTGCGAGGTCATGCCCCCGGCGGCGGGGATCACCGAGCCGGTGAGGAACGAGGAGTCGTCGCTGGCCAGGAACACCGCCACCGCGGCGATCTCCTCCGGCGTGCCGAGCCGGCCGATCGGGTACTTGGCCACGGTCAGCGCCAGCCCAGCCGCCAGGTCGCCGCCGCCTCGCGCCGTCAGCATGGGCTCCATCAGCGGCGTGTACACGGTGCCCGGGCAGATCGCGTTGACCCGGACGCCGCGCGGGGCCAGGTCCACCGACATCGACCGGGTCAGCGCGACCACGGCGCCCTTGGCCGCGCAGTACGAGGCGAAGTTCGCGATGCCGACCAGCGCCGCGACCGAGCCCTGGTTGATGATCGACCCGCCGCCGGATGCCACCATGGACGGCGCGGCGGCCTGGGAGCACAGGAAGGTGCCCTTCGCATTGACTGCGAGGCTCCGGTCCCAGTCGTCCTCAGTGGCGTCCAGGACCGAGCCGCTGCTGTTCACGCCGGCGTTGTTGTAGAGCACATCGACCCGGCCGTACTCGTTAAGTATCTGGTCGAAGGCGCTGCCGACGCCCGCCCGGTCGGCAACGTTCGCCGTGACAGCCAGCACCGTCCCGTCCGCCACGGCAATCTGCTCCGCCGTCTGCTTGGCCGCGTCGGCGCTGACATCCAGCACCGCCACCGCGGCCCCCTCCCGCGCGAACAGGGCCGCGGCCGCGCGGCCGATCCCGGAGCCCGCGCCCGTGACCACGGCCACCTTGCCGTCCAGCTTGCCTGCCATCGAGACCTACCTTCCTGAATGAAAACCTGGCGGCGCGCTGCTCCCGGTCACAGCGCGGACATGCCGCCGTCCACGACCAGCGGGTGCCCGGTCATGTAGCTGAGGCGGCCGGAGGCCAGCAGCGCGACCGCGTCCGCGATCTCGCCCGGGCTGGCCACCCGGCCGACCGGGATGCGGGCCTCCACCTCGGCCCGCAGTTCCGGCTGGTCCAGCCGCCAGCTGGTCATCGGCGTGTACACCATGCCGGGGCACACCGCGTTGGCGCGGATCCCGGCCGCCGCGTAGTCCACGGCGATGGACCGGGTGAGCATCAGCGCCGCGCCCTTGGACGCGGTGTAGGCGCAGCGCCCGGGGAACGCGACCAGCCCGGCGACCGAGGCGATCGTGATGATGTGCCCGGATCCCCGGGCCAGCATCGACGGCAGCACCGCGCGGCTGCACAGGAACGGCCCGCGCACGTTGACCGCCTGGACCCGGTCCCACTCCTCGACCGGGGTCTCGTGGCACCGGGCGGCCGCCTGGGACCCGGTGATGCCGGCGTTGTTGACCAGCACGTCGATCGGGCCGAGCCGCTCGGCGACCGTGGCCATCGCGGTGGTGACATCGGCTTCTCCGGTGACGTCGCAGCGCAGTGTCATCGCTGCCACGCCGGCCGCGTCGTCCGGCTTGACGTCCAGCGCGGCCACTGTGAACCCCTCGTCGCTGAGCCGCTCGCAGGTAGCCAGCCCGATCCCGGAGGAGCCGCCGGTGACCACGGCCACCCGGGTGCCGCCCGGCTCGGCAGTCACGGCCGGCCCGTCACAGGTTGACCGGGCTGCTCTGGCCCGCGCGCAGCCGGCACAGCTGGATGAAGTGCTCCGGGTTGAGGAACAGCTCGTTCAGCTCGGCCATCTGGTCCATGGTGAAGCCCTCGGGCCGGCGGATCAGGTAGTCGATGTACTGGAACGCGTCCTTGGCACCGTAGCCGACATGGTGCGCGCCGAGAATCTTGCGGCTGTCCGCGTCGATGACCAGCTTGAGCCACCCGGACAGGACCGGCCGGGTGAACGCGTACAGCATCGACCCCTCGGCAGCGGGCAGCGCGAACGTCTCCGGGTCGGCGTCGTCCGGCGGCATCTGGATCTTGATGACGTTCCGGTATCTCGCCCTGGCCTCTGCCTCGGACAGGCCGCACCAGGTCACCTCGTAGGTGGTGTGCAGGAAGTCCGGGTAGTCGGTGAAGTCGAACTCGTAGTCCTCGCCCATGATGTTGCGGGCCGCGCCGACCCCGCACTTGCGGGCCTTGAACATCTCCATCGGCGGGCCGATCAGGTCGCCAGCCGCATACACCCCCGGCACCGACGTCCGCATGTGCCTGTCCGCGATGACGAACCCGCGCTCGTCGGTGGCCAGCCCGAGCGGCGCGTACATGCGCAGGTCAGGCCGCTCCCCGGTGCCCACGAACACGAAGTCGGTGTCGATCTGCCGGACCGCGCCGCCCGGCTCGGTGTAACGGACCCCGGTGACCTTGCCGTTGCCGAGCACCTCGAGCAGTTCCGCGCCCTCGACGATCTCGATGCCCCGGTCTGCCATCATCGCGACCACGTACTCGCGCAGCCCGGCGTCCACGTGGTGCAGGCTGGCCGTCCGCATCAGCGGGCTGCGGGTCAGGATTGTGGTCCGGCACCCGGTGGCCTGGAAGAACGACCCGTACTCCAGGGCCACCTTGGAGCCGCCGATGATCACGCAGCGGTTCGGCTCGTAGTCGAGGTCCTCGATCAGCGTGGCAAAGTCGTACACGCCCTTGGTCGCGATGCCCGGCACGTCCGGGTACATGGTCCGGGCGCCGGTGCACAGCACCAGGTTCCGGGCCTGGAACCGCTGCCCCTCTACCTCGACCGTGTGCTCATCGATGATCGTCGCGGGGGCGTTCAGGATGAACTCCATGTCCAGCTGTTCCTTGGACTGCCAGTTCATGATCGCGTGCGGGTACATCCGCCCGGCCTTGAACAGCGCGACGATCTCGGCGATGCTGGCCCGCTTCTCGTCGAACGGCGGGTACCACAGCCGCCCCTGCATGTGCCGGGCCAGGTCCAGCTCCCGGGCGGCCTCGGAGAACAGGTGGTGCGGCACGCACGCCTGGTGCGGGCAGGAGCCGCCGAGGAAGGGCCAGGCGTCGATGGTGAGCTGGCGGCCGCCCCGTGCCTTCAGGAAGGCCGAGCCGAACCGGCCGCTCGCGCCGCCGCCCACGAAAATAGCGTCGTACTCGCTGCCGTCCTCCTCGGGGGTGGCCACGTTCCACAGGCCCTCGGTGTTGTCCTCCGGGTGCGCCACGATGTCGTCGATCAGCAGCGCCCATTCGCCTACGGTCAGCGGGGCGCCCTCCGCGCCACGGTCGCCGTCGCGGAGCGGTCCGAGCGCCCCGATCCGGGCGCGCAGTGACTTGAACCCGTCGCCCGGATTCCGTATATCGATCATCGCTGACCCCTCGCGCTCCTGCTGCCGGCGCCGTGCCTGCCTGTTCAGGATCGCCAGCGGCACCCGGGTAGGGGAGGTCACCGGAGGACGAAGAACCGGCCGGGCGTCACCCTCCGGGACCAGGGCCTCAGCTCTCCTCGTGCAGGGCCTGCAGCGTGCCCCAGGCGCGGGTGGCGAGCTGAAGGTTGAAATGCACGTCGGGGTCGTTCAGTTCCAGGCCGGTGAGCTCACGGATCCGCTGCAGCCGGTACTTCAGCGTGCTCTTGTGCACGGACAGCTCGGCGGCGGTCGCGTCGTAGTTGCCCCCGTGCTCCAGGTACTGGGTGAGCGTGTGCACCAGCTCGGCCTTGCGGCGCGCGTCGTAGTCGAGCAGGCTGCCCAGCCACTCCCGGACGAAAGAATCCACGTCGGACAGGTCCGGGATGGCCGCGAGCATCCGGAAGATGCCGAGCCTGGGGTACTCGCAGGCACTGTTGCCGGGCAGCAGCGTCTTCTGCAGCCGCATCGCCAGGCCTGCCTCGCGCAGTGAGCGCGGCAGCTCCGACGGCCGGGCCGCGGTGCCACCCACCCCCACGCAGACCTGGCCGCCGAGGTCAGACATGATCGCGCGGCGCAGCTGCTCCCAGTCGGTCTGGCCCGCGGTGACCACCGCGACGTTGCCGGACCAGGTCTCGAACAGGCCGTCCTGCCGGGCCTGGCGCATGGCCCGCCGGACCGCGCTGAGCAGCGCATCGTGCGCCCGGGCGCGGCCCTTGCCCTCGACGATCACCACCCGGTGCGGCCGCCGCAGGTCGTAGTCCAGCGCCTCAGCCCGGGTCAGCGCGCTCTCGTCGTCGGTCCCGGCCAGCAGGTCATGGACCAGGTCGCGGCGCAGCCGCAGTTCCGCGTCGGCGATGCCGCGCAGGCGGGCCAGTTCCATGGACAGCACGGTCGCACCGTGCTCTAGGGCCACCAGGTCGGCATGGTCGGCGCGCCGCTCGGGGTCGATGAGGGCGAGGACTCCCAGCACATCGGTCCGCGGCGAGGCGAGCAGCAGGATCCGCTCACCCTCCCGGGTCGGCGAACTGGCGCGCGTCAGCCGGCGGAGCAGGTGCTCGCGCTTGGCGAAGGACTCCTTCGGGTACGGATCCGGCTTACCGGGGCCGGCCCAGGCGGTCAGGTTGCCATAGCGGTCCTCGATTGCCACCGGCATCCCAGTGAGTTCGTGCAGCGCCTTCGCGATGCCCGGCTGGCCCTCCCCGGAGACCGCCACCTGGGTGAGCCGCTGATGGATATCCATGCTGCGCCGCAGGCTGCTGACGGTCGCCGCGAGCGCCTCGTTGGTGGCGGCGAGTTCGGCGGCGGTGGCGCGCTCGCGGGCGTGCAGCCGCGCGTTGGACACGGCCACCCCGGTCTGCTGGGCGATAACCTGGACCAGGAACCGCTGCTCAGCGGTCAGTTCCTCCTCGCACGACGCGACCAGGTGGCCGAGCAGGCCGCCGACCCCACGCAGCGGGTAAGCCCATGCCCACGCGCGGCCGGGCAGGTCCACCACGCCGCCCATGCTGCCCAGCGTGGCCAGCTGCCCGGCCAGGCCGCGAGGCGCGGCCGCGGCCCCGTCGATGGCGGAGTGCCACTGCCCGTCGGTGAAGCTGTAGCCCTCGATCCGCCAGGGGCCGAGCCCGGGGGCGCTAGAGGCGGCGAGTTCGAGGATCTGGTCCTCGTTGACCGACTCGGTCATCAGCAGCGAGATCACCAGCAGGGCACGGAACTCGCCCAGCCGCTCGCGCAGGTCCGCGTCTGCGGGCGTACCAGGGTGCCGGGGCAGCAGCACCGCAGCCGCACCGCCCAGGGCCGCGCTGCGGCGGGTCGTCTGCTCGGCGGTCATCGCGGCGGGCCGATCAGAGGCCGGCTGACCTGGTGGCTGGCGACACGGAGCTGGCGGGCAGGAGGTCGGCCGGGACAGGGCCTGCT
>DPMS01000153.1 GCA_003541285.1 Actinomycetota bacterium | reverse complement strand
CCGTAGACGTAGTCGTCCTCGGTGGCCACGATGAGCATGCCGTTGACCACGATCGGCTGCGCGTACACCTGCCCGGTAACCGTCTTGCGGAAAAGCTGCTTGAACTTGCCGCCGTGCACGGTGGCCGGCGACAGTCCCGGTTCGCTGGGGTCCCAGCCGGTGCGCAGCGCGTTCTGCGATGCCGTCAGTTCGTCGGCGTGGGCCGGAACCGCCCGGGTACCGGGCGCCGCGCCGGTCAGCGCGGGCAGCATGGCGAGCGTGAGCGCAAGCCCGGCGATCGCCATGTACAGGCGCCGGGCAGGGCTGATGCGGACCTTCAAGTACCCCCGTGCGTGCATGGGAACCCCTCCAGTGGCGGGTACGGGCGGGCGGCTAGGAGACGTGATTTCGCCGGACGCTGACGGGGCGCCGCGGAGATGATGGCATGAGATATCGCTGTCTAACGGTTTCCTGTTATTAAGACGCTTAGGGTCCGGGGCCGTATGACAAGAGTGATGTGGTCGCGCCCATTTCGTGATCCGGCTGGTTCAGGCGGCTTTGCCGGTGAGGGTGACCGTCAGGGTGTGGGTGCCGCGCGGGTCGGTCCAGGTGAGGGTGTAGTGGGCGGTGAAGGTGCCCTTCTTGACCGGGGTGAAGGCCACCTGCTGGGTCAGGTCATAGCTGGGGTTGAAGGGCAGGTCCTTGGGGATTCGGTAGACGGCGTGGAACGGTGTGGCCAGCCGTGTGGTGGCGGTGATGGTGCTGGGCTGGTTGCCGCTGTTGGTGACGTGGATGCTGGCGGTCGCGGTCTTGCCAACCCTGACCGTCCCGAGATTCACGCTGCTGCTGGCTGGGGCCAGGTGGCGGATGGCGGCGCCAGTGCCGGACAGATTGACGGTGAAGCTGGTGACCGGCGCGGCGCCGCTGCCGGACAGGTTCACCGTCACGCTGGTGGAGTCGGCGCCGGTGATGGTGAACGATCCGGTGGCCGGCCCGGCCGCGGTGGGCGCGTAGGTGACCTGCACCGTGATCGACTGCCCGGGTTTGATCTGGGTGCCCGCCGCGGGCAGGCCAGTGGCGCTGAACGGGGATGACGGCGGCGTGACTGAGGCGACGGTCTCGGTGGTAGGGCCGTAGTTGGCGATCTGCACCACCTCGGGGCGGCCGATGCCAACGGGGACGTCGGTGACCCCCTGATCGGGAGCCAGCGGGAATGTGACTGTGCTTGGATTGGCAACCAGCCCGGCCTGGGTGCCGTCGCCGGTGAGGGGCACGTCCACCGAGGGTGTCTTGGTGGAGGTGGTGGCAAAGGACACCGATCCTGTTACCCCGCCGGGAGCCAGTGGCCCGAAGGTCACGGCCGCGTGCAGCTTGTCCCCCTTGTGCAAGGTGACCGGGAAGGTGACCGGGACGGCGGTCGTGGTGCCTTTCCTGGTCTCGGTGATCGCGCCGACGGTGAACTGATCCGTGGTGGCCAGGGAGTTGGAGGCGCCGGTGCTGGCAGTGACGCCGGTGAAGGTGACCTTCCGGTCCGCGGTCACGGTGACCTGCCGGACGCTGGTGGCGTTGACGCCGGTCTGGGCGAAGGTGGCCGTGGGGGCGGTGACCAGCGACGACCCGGCACCGGGCACGCCGAACCCGTAAACTTTGCCGTCCCGGGTGCCGACATAGACCCGCCCGCCGCTGGTGGCGGGGATCGAGAACTTGGTCACGGTCCCGAGCGGCGCATTCCAGATCGGCTTCAAGCTGCACGGTTTGGCGGATGTGCAGCCCGCCAGGGCCGTCGATGAGACGTCGTAGGCCTCGAGTATGCCGCCCAGGCCGGTGCTGTGGTTGACGAAGACCTCCCACAGGACCTCGGTGGCCGCCTTGGTGCCGTCCGAGGTCACCACCGGTGAGCCGGAGGTGTAACCGAACGAGAGAGTGCTGTCCGCCACATTGGACAGGGTCGGCTTGCCGGAGCTGTCAGCACCGAACTTGAACACCCGCAGGGCGTCGTTCCTGCCCACGAAGTAGAGATAGTCATTGGCGGTGCTGGCGTTGGCCGCGGTCAGAGTCGTGGTGTCGGCGAACACCGCTGGGTGCCCCCACTCGCCACCGTAAGCCTTGGTCACGGCGAGGACCGCGTCAGTCTTGCCCGGGCCCTGCTCCCGGCCGCCGAGGTTGTCGCGGTTGAGCAGGAAGATCCGGCCGTCCTTGCCGGCCTGGGCCAGGATGTCCGGGTAGTTCGTGGTGCCGCTGGTGCCGAACGGCAGCCCGACCGGCCCACCCGAGCCGTAGTCGGTGTCGGCCGCGTCCAGTTTCGGCGCGTTAGCCGGGCTGAAGAAGTCCCGGGCTGACATCTTCCCGCTGCTGTTCACCGCGAGCCGGATCACCGACTCGGCGAGTTGCCCGGGGGGCGAGCTTCCCTTGGCGGGGCCGGGGGAGACGCCGTTGCCGGAGGTGACGAAGTAACGCCCGGGCCCGTCGGACATGATCCCGCCGCCGCCCTGCCAGACCCCCGCCGCTTTGTTGGTCACTCCGGACTCATCAGTCCACAGCCTCAGCGCGCCGCCCGGCAGGCTCACCCTGGCCACGTAACCGGAGTAGGGGCTCCGGTCGCAGTGGGAGGCGAACGCGCCGTAGGCCGCCCCGTCCTGCACCAGCACGCCGGGCCGTTCCATCTGCGCTTGCGGGTTGAACGTGATCTTGGAGTTGTTGCTGGGCTTCCCCGAGATCGCGACCTTCATATCGACGGTGCCGGTGGAGGGGTTGATCCCGTACAGGTAGTACTTCGGGTACTTACCGACCATGATCTCGCCGAACATGTAGACGTCTTTGGTGACGGGGTCGTAGGCCGGGGTGCCGGTCACCCCGATGTTCGGGGTCAGGTCCTTGCAGGTCCGGACCTTCTTCCAGCGCGCCTTCGCGAGCACGAACGGATTGCCGAGATGGGTCGTCCACTGCGGGACGCCGGTCGCTGGGTCCAGCCCGTAGACGTAGTCGTTCTCGGTGGCCACGATGACGATGTGGTTGCTCGCCCCCACCGGGACCACTACCGGCTGGGCGTACACCTGCCCGTTGACGGGGGTCTTGAACAAATTCTGGAACGTCCCGCCGCCCACGATGGCCGGCGTCAGCCCCGCATCGTTCGGGTCCCAGCCGGTACGCAGCGCATCCTGGGATGCGGTCACATCATCGGCACGGGCGGTGCCAGCCCCGGTGCCAGGCAGTGCCCCGGTCAGCGCGGGCAGCGCGCCGAGCGTGAGCGCCAGGCCGGTCATGGTCAGGACCAGACGCCGGGCGAAGCTGTGGTGGGTGCGCAAATACCCCCGTGCGTACATCGATGGCCTCCAGGGTCAGGGGAGGGTCTGGCCTTGCCAGTCGCTGAGGCAATGCCGCCGTAATGATGACATGAAAAGTCCTGCGATTCGAGGCTTCTTCTGATAGGACGGTCAACACCCCAGTTGGGATGACAAGTGTGATCAGGTCGTGCCCGTACCGTGATCTGGCAGCGGGGTATGGCGATTACCAAACGTGAGGTATTACCTGCACGTTGTGACGACGCGGCGAGTGAAGTGACGATCTGCCGGTTGTCCTACCGGCAGGTGTCCTGGGCCGCGGTTCGTGACGATGCCGGCGGGTTCCCCCCGCCCGGGGACGCCCCGCCGGGCCTGGCGCCCGGTGGCCCGGCGGTCACGGTATTGCCGCCGCTGCCCAGCACCACCCTGATGCTGGCGATGCCCGGTACCTGGCGGAGGGCGGCAGCCGGCAGCGCCCGGTGCACCAGCCGGGCGCCGCTCCGCTGGCTGGGCGGGTACTCCAGGATGGTCTGCGTGATGTTCTGGGCCGGCCAGTTGAGGCCCGCGTGGACGCGGAAGCCGAACCTGGCCAGCGCCGCGCCGGTGCGGGCGGACAGCCCCGCGATCGAGGTTCCGTTGTAGACCTCGATCATCACCTGGCCGGCGCGCACTCCCGGGCGCCGCGTGGCTCCGGAGTGCCCGGGGGCGGATCCGGTTGCGGGCTGGTCGGCCTTGAAGGCAGCGAAGATCTGGTGTGCCGCCGCGGCGTTCCACAGCACGGCGGACTCGCCGGTCGGCGTCAGGTAGTTCGTGTTGGAAAGCGGGACCGTCAGGAAGTGGACCTCGCGGGGGGTGATGCCCCGCAACTGGTCGGCAAGTGCGGTGAGATTCAGGCTCTGATCGACCTTGATCGTTCCCAGTACCGATCCCAGGAAATGGCTCAGCCGCAGCGGGTCTGCCAGTGTGCCGGAACTGATGGCCTCGCTCAGCAAAGACGCGAGCAGGCGCTGCTGGTTATCGATCCGCGCCAGGTCCGAGGTAGCGAAGGAGTGACGGTCACGCGCGAATTCCAGCGCGGTGACGCCATTCACGTGATGGGTGCCAGCACTGAGGCGAAGACCGGAATAGGGGTCGTTCACCGCCTGTGGCAGGCAGATGTTCACGCCCCCGAGCGCGTCGATGACCTTGACGAAGCCGAGGAAATTGACCTCGACGAAGTCGTTGACGACCAGGCCGGTGGCTTGTTCCACGGTGGCCACCATCAGCTTCGGCCCGCCGAGCCCGAAGGCTGCGTTGATCTTGTTCATGCCGTGCCCGGGAATGTTCACCCAGGAGTCACGGGGCAGGCTGGCCACGGTCACGCTGGACCGGTCCGCGGCGACGTGGATCAGCATCATGGTGTCGGAGTTGAAGCTGACCGCGCGCCCCACGTGCAGCCTCCGCTCCTGCGCCGGGGTGAGGCCAGTCCGCAGATCGACTCCGGCCAGCAGCACGTTCAGCGGTCCGCTGGAGCCGCCGGACGTCCCCGCGTTGACCCGGCCCACCACGTCGTTGACGTAGCTGGCCAGACCCCAGGCGCTGCCGGAGAAGAGCAGCACCAGGGCTGACAGTGCGCCACAGGCGAGCAGCAGGGTCCGGCGCTGCCTGGCCCGCCTGGCCGCCGCGATGCGGTGCATGAGCTGGCTCTGGGCAGAGGACGGCACCGCCCGGCGCCGGCCGGGCCCGCCCGGCCCGGCGGGTCGCCTGTCACGTCGGGGGGGCGGGTCGCCCCACGAGGCGTCGTCATCCATCGGCTGCCCTCCCCCTGCCGGCATAATCGCACGGAGCGGCGGCCTAGCCGGGCATTTGCGGGCAGGCGGTAAGTCGTGGCAGGGGTATGGCCGTAGCGTCCCGCTTCAGGACGTCCGGTCCGGCGGCTGCGCCGGCCTGGCAGCCCGGGCTGCACCGGGGCGGCCCGCCCGGCCCGCCCGGCGCGCCGGCGCGGTGCCGCTGTGCTCAGGCGCCCGGCACCGGAT
>DPMS01000317.1 GCA_003541285.1 Actinomycetota bacterium | reverse complement strand
CGCCTTCACCCCCATCAAGAAGGGCACCTTCACCACCCACTACACCCTCACCTGGCCCGACCCGCGCGGCACCCACACCCTGACGGTCACCCTCACCGGCAAAGCTGTCTGACCCGGCCAGGCCCGACCTCAGCCCAGGTCTGCCCCTTCCCGTACCAGCACAGCTTTCCGCTCAGTCACGAAATGAAGGTGACTATAAACATCCGGTTATATCGGCCAGCGGCCCGCCGCCCAAATGGTAAAAAGCCCGTAATCGAGGGTCATCTTCCGCCACCCTCACCGCGGCGACCAGCCATCCGGTGAAGCCACCCCTCCCCTGAACCTGGAGGCCACCCGATGCACTCACGGGGGTACCTGCGCGCGCACGCCAGCTTCGCCCGCCGCCTGTCCGCGGCCATCGCCGGGGGCGTGCTCACGCTTGCCATCCTGCCCGCACTGACCGGCGCGGCGCCCGGTACCAGGGCGGGCGCCGCCCGGGCCGATGACGTGACCGCCTCCCAGGACGCGCTGCGGACCGGCTGGGATCCCAGCGAGCCGGGGCTGTCGGCGGCCATCGTGCACGGCGGCACATTCCAGCAGCTGTTCAGGACCACTGTCACCGGGCAGGTGTACGCGCAGCCGGTGGTGGCCAACGGCACGCTCATCGTGGCCACCGAGGACGACTACGTCTACGGCATGGACCCGGCGACCGGCGCGGTGCAGTGGACCACCCAGCTCGGCTCGCCTTTCGTGGTCGCCACTTCCCCCACGCCGCACATCAGCCAGTGCTCGAACCTGGCCCCCGATGTCGGGGTGACCGGCACCCCCGCCTACGACCCGGTCACCGGAGATGTCTACATGTTCGGCGTGATCATGTCGGGGGGCAGCCCGCAGTGGAAGCTGTTCGGGCTCAACCCCGCGACCGGGCACATCGACCTGCAGCAGGTGATCTCCGGGCACCCCGCCAACGAATCGGCGATGACGTTCAACCCCGCGACGCAGATGGAACGGCCCGGCGTGCTGATCCAGGGCGGGGCGGCCTTCGGGGCGTTCGCCTCCTACTGCGATGCGAGCCCCTACGCCGGCTATGTGGCGAGGGTGACCCTGCCCAATGGCACGGTGCCCGGTGGCGCGGTGAGCCTGTGGACCGATGAGGCCGCCCCGACCTACGACCAGGCGGGGATCTGGCAGTCCGGTGGCGGGATCATGTCCGATGGGTCCGGCCGGATCTTCGTCACCTCCGGCAACGGTGTCTCCCCCGGTGCCGCCGCGAGCGCCTCCCCGCCAGCTCAGCTCGCCGAGTCGGTGATCCGGCTCGGGGTGAATTCCGCCACCGGGACGATGACCGCCCAGCAGTTCTTCAGCCCGGCGAACGCCCCGTCGCTGGACGCGGCCGACACCGACTTCGGCTCGGGCGGGCCGGTCGGGCTGCCCTTCGGCACCAGCAAATATCACGCCGTGCTGGCCCAGGCCGGCAAGGACGGCCGGATCTTCCTGCTCAACCGCTACTACCTCGGTGGCCGCAAGCAGGCCAGGCGCGGCGGGGACCATGTCCTCAGCGTGACCAGGCACTACCGTGGCGAGTGGGACCACCCGGCCGTGTTCGGCGACACCAGCCCGCTGACCACCGCCAACCAGGGCGCCGCCCGCGACTACCTCTACTACGTGGGCCGGAGCGACGCCCTGCGGGTGTTCAGGTTCCGGGTCAGCAAGTCCGGCCACCCGACCCTGTCCGACGTGGCGAACACCGCCCTCACGTTCGGGTACACCTCCGGGTCACCGGTGGTGACCTCCAACGGCACCGACGCCAGGACCCCCGTCCTGTGGGTGGTCCACTCCACGGGCCCGGCCGGGCATAGCGGCGCACTCGAGGCCTACAACGTCTCAACGTCGGCGCTGAGGACCTGCACGGCGAAGAAGCCGTGCAGGCTGTCGCCGATCTGGAGTCACTCGCTCGGGACCGTCGCCAAGTTCACCATTCCCGCCACCAGCGGCGGGCGGGTCTACGTCGGTACCCGGGACGGCCACGTGTATGGGTTCGGTGTGCCCGCGGCGGCTAGTTCGCTAGCCGCCGCCCCCACGGCCGCCTTCGCCCAGACCGGCGTCAGTGCCACCACCGCCCGGCAGGTCACCGTGACCGCGGACAAGAAGGTCACCTTCACCGGCGTCACCGCCAGCACCGACGCCTCCAACTCCACCGCCACCACCGGCCAGTTCACCGTCGGCCAGGTCACCGAGACCAGGAAAGGCACCACGACCGCCGTCCCGGTCACCTTCCCCGTCACCTTGCACAAAGGCGACCAGCTGCACGCGGCCGTGACCTTCGGGCCCCTGGCCCCCGGCGGGGTGACAGGCACGCTCTCGTTCACCACCACCTCCACCAGGACCCCCTCGGTGGACGTGCCCCTCACCGGCGACGGCACCCAGGCCGGGCTCGTCGCCAGTCCCAGCACGCTCACGATCGCCTGGCAGCCCGAGAACGGGATCACCGACGTCCCGGTCGGCATCGCCGTCCCCCAGGTGGTCACCATCACCAACTACGGCACCACCACCGAGACCGTCGCCTCGGTCACCCCGCCCGCATCCCCCTTCTCCGCCACCGGCCTGCCCACCACCGGCACCCAGATCAAACCCGGCCAGTCACTGACGGTGCAGGTCACCTACGCACCCACCGCAGCCGGCCCCGCCACCGGCTCGTTCACCATCACCGACACCGACCACACCAGCGTCACCGTGAACCTGGCCGGCACCGGCGCCGCGCCGGTCACCCAGTTCAGCGTCAGCCTGGCCGGCCCCGGCACCGCCATCGGCCACCGGGCCCCACCCAGCAGGACGGTGAACTTCGGAACGGTGAAGGTGGGCAAGACCCGCACCGCCAGCATCCACGTCACCAACAGCGGCAACCAGCCCAGCACCATCACCGCCACCACACCACTGGCCACGCCGTTCCACACCGCCTACCGCATCCCCAAGGGCCTGCCCTTCAACCCCAGCTACGACCT
>DPMS01000313.1 GCA_003541285.1 Actinomycetota bacterium | reverse complement strand
GCCGTCTACCCCGAGGAAGCCATCAACGGCCACCGCGCCTTCCTCGCCCGCCGCCGCGCGCTCCGCCCCAGCGGCGAATACCGGATGCCGACTGACGACGAATGGGAGGAGTTCCTCGGCCACTTCCAGCGCCGCAAGGTCGCGCTCGGCGACTGCGGGCGGGCCTACGGCACCAGCTGCATCCACGAGCACAGCTGCATCCGGTGCCCACTGCTGCGGCCGGACCCGGCCCAGCGGCCGCGGCTGGCCGGCCTGTGCGGCAACCTCCAGGCCCGCATCGACGAAGCCCAGCGCGAGGGCTGGCTCGGTGAGGCCGAGGGCCTGAAGGTCAGCCTTGCCGCCGCCCGGCAGAAACTCGCCCAGCTCGACGACCTCGCCCGGCGACGCACCACCATTCACCTCGGCATGCCCGGCTTCCCCGACATCGCCAGCCGCGCCGTCACAATCCCCGGCAAGAACCATTCATGACAGCCGCCGCCAGCCTGCCCGCCGCGCTGCGCGCCCATGCCCAGGGCCTGCACTGCCTCCAGGCAGCTGCCGAACTCCTGATCGGCCACGCCATATGGCTGCAGCGTGACGACTTCCTCCGCCATTTCGTGCACACCATCCCCGGCCCCGCCGACGGCACCCCGATAGCGGTCATCGACTGGCCCGACGTCATCACCAGCCTCGACCAAGGCCAGCTGCCCTGCTCCGACCTGTTGACTGAACTAACGATGTCCCGGTGATCAATCTCCGGACGCGCCGGGATGGCGGTCGTTACGGTCGCTGCTCATGGCTGAAGGAGAAGATGACAGTCCCCGGGATCTCGGTGCGCTCGTGGTCCCCGCAGCCGGGGGGCTCGTCGAGACCGGGGACCTGTGGGAGCCGTACTGCCTGAGCGATCCCGGTGGCGGCCGCGTCGAGCCGGTGTCGGAGTTCCTCCGGGACCTGCAGGCGGCGGGGCGGCCGGCGACGACGCAGCGGTCGTACTCGCTGGCACTGCTCCGCTGGTTCCGGTTCACCTGGGCCGTGGACGTCCCGTGGGACCAAGCGACGAGGACCGAGGCCCGCGACTTCTGCCGGCATCTCCAGCTCGCGGACAAGCCCGGACGCCAGCAGGCCGTGCCGGCTTCGGTGCCGGGTAAGCGGCCCGCGTCCGCGAAGTACGCGCCGTCGACGGTGGCCCACTGCGAGACGGTCTGCCGGAGCTTCTACTCCTATCACCTTGATGCTGGCACCGGGCCGATCGTGAACCCGTTTCCGCTGGCCAGGCCGGGCCGGGCGAACGCGCACCACAACCCGATGGACCCGTTCCCCCGGCAGAAGGCGGGCCTGTTCCGGCCGCGGGTTCCCCGCCGTGTCCCGAGGCAGATCCCGGACTCGGTGTTCAACGAGCTGTTCGCCCGGCTGCCCTCGCACCGGGACCGGGCACTCGTGGCGTTCTGGGTGTCCACCGGAGCGCGTGCCTCGGAGCTGCTTACGGCCCTGTGCTCGGGGGCCGACCCCGGACAGCAGCTGATCACGGTGATCCGCAAGGGATCCAGGGCGATGCAGCAACTCCCCGCGTCACCGGACGCATTCGTGTGGCTGCGGCTCTACCAGCAGCAGATGCACGGGCTGGTGCCCGCCGGGCCGGACGACCCGCTGTGGTGGACGCTGCGGAGGCCGTTCCGGCCGCTGGGCTATCACGCGGCCCGCGCGATGTTCGACCGGGCGAACGCCGCCGTCGGGACAGGATGGTCGCTCCATTCTTTGCGCCATACTGCGGCCTACCGCCTCGCACGCGACCCGGCTGTCCCAATCGTCGATGTCCAGTGGATTTTGGGTCATCAGTCGCTTTCGACCACGCAGATTTACGTGACGCCGACGGCCGAGGACGTCATCGATGACGTTATAGCCCATCACCGGCGTCGGGCGGAGGAGCCGCCGGAGCCCCCGGAGCCGACGGCTGCGGACGGCTACCGGCCCGAGGCGCTGGACGTCCTGTTCGGCAGGCAGCAGTGGTGACGACGACAGGCTCTCATGCCCGCCCGAAGATCGCCGGGCCCAGGCTGCCCAGCACGGAGGGCGCGGCCCTGCGGGAACGGTTCCCGCCTCGCCCGGCCGCGGCTTCCTGGGACTTCACCGGCCAGGACCGGACGGCAGTGCTGAGCCGGCTGCTGTCCCCGCCGTTCGCCCTGGACAACTATTCCAGCCAGAGCTACCGCAAGTTCGGGCTGATCAGGGTCCTGGACTGGCTTGCCGCGCAGCCCGGCCGGACCTGGCAGGACAGGTGGAACGCCTCGGGCGCGGGCAGCGACGGGCACGCGGACTGGCGGCCGCAGGTCGCGCAGTGGCTGCGCGATACCGGCAGGATCGCGCAGGACAACGCCGGCGCCGAGAGACAGCTCAGCGTCGGCATGATGCAGCTGGTCTGCGCTGATGTCATACGGCCCGGCACGGGCTGGCTGCTGACCACGGCGACCCCGCGGAACCTGTCCGGCGAGATGGCCCGCGTCCGTGATCCCGCCGGCTTCTCGAAGCTGGCGGAGCTGGGCAGTGCCAGCCTGGCCAGCTACTCGGTAACCCGCACCGCCGTGGAATGGGTCGCCATCATCGTTGCCGCCAAGGGAGGCACGATCGCCGACATCACCGTCGGGGACTGCCTGGAACTCCTGGAGATCAGTGACGCCCTGTTCCCCAACACCGGAGGGAAAGGGCCGTCGTTTTACCAGCTCCTGCACGAGATGGGCGTGTTCCCGCCGGGCGCCCCGGTCACCGTCCGGATGTTCAACCCGAATTTCCAGGGACAGCTCACCCCCGAGCAGCTGATCGACCGGTACGACCTCGCCTGCCGGCCCGTCCGGGACCTTCTCGTGGACTACCTGCGCGAGCGCCAGCCCGCCATCGACTACACCACCTTGCGCGGTCTTTCCACGGTGCTGGCGGGCGCGTTCTGGAAAGACCTGGAGAACCACCATCCCGGCATCGACTCGCTGCGCCTTCCCCCTGACGTCGCGGCGGCCTGGCGGGAGCGGCTGCAGACCAAGGAGTCCCGCACTGCGGAAGGAGCAGCGGCGGGAGCGCGGGAACTGCGGATGTGCTCCTCGGACTACGTGATCAGGGTCCGGGCGTTTTATCTCGATATCGCGCAGTGGGCGGTGGACGACCCTGCCCGGTGGGGCCAGTGGGCCGTGCCCTGCCCGTTCCGCGACGCGGGAGCCACATTCCGCAAGGAAAAGAGCCGGCGCAAGTCCCGGATGGACCAGCGCACCAGGGAACGCCTGCCTGTCCTGCCGGCCCTGGTCACCGCCGTCGACCAGTCGCGGAAGGCAGCGGCAGCGCGCCTGGAAGCTGCGCGGGCCGCCCGGCCCGGGGAGCTGTTCACCGCCGGCGGGGCGACGCTGCGGCGATCACAGCTGTCCACGCGCAGCAGCCGCACCTGGGCCGAAGACCCGGAAACCGGGAAACGCCGGGACCTGGGGCTGGAAGAAGACAAAGCATTCTGGGCCTGGGCGGTCGTGGAGATTCTCCGCGATACGGGCATCAGGATCGAGGAACTGACCGAGCTGTCGCACCACAGCCTGGTCCAGTACCGGCACCCGTCCACCGGCCAGCTCATCCCGCTGCTGCACATCGCCCCGAGCAAGACCGACCAGGAGCGTCTCCTGGTCATATCCCCGGAGCTGGCGGACGTTCTCAGCATCGTCTTGCTCCGCGTCCGCGACCAGGGCGGGGCCGTTCCCCTCGTGGCACCCTACGACCGCTACGAACGAGTCTGGATGCCGCCGATGCCGCTGATCTTCCAGCGTCGCATCGGCATCGAGAACAGGCCCGTAGGGATCGACGGGATCCGCCGGCTGCTCAACTTCGCCCTGGCCGCCACCGGACTGACCGACGCCAGCGGCATGCCCCTCACGTTCACTCCCCACGATTTCCGGAGAATCTTTACCACCGAGGCCGTGCTGAACGGGATGCCGCCGCATATCGCCCAGCTAATCCTCGGACACAAGGATATAAATACGACAATGGGCTATAAAGCGGTCTATCCGGAAGAGGCCATCAACGGCCACCGGGCGTTCATCGCCCGCCGCCGCGAACTGCGGCCCAGTGAAGAATACCGTGCCCCGACCGATTCCGAATGGGAAGAGTTCCTCGGCCACTTCGAGCGCCGCAGGCTTGCCCTCGGTGACTGCGGGCGCGCATACGGCACCAGTTGCATCCATGAGCACAGCTGTGTCAGATGCCCGCTCCTCCGCGTTGCCCCCGCCCAGCGCCCGCGACTGGAAGAAATCCGCGACAACCTGACCGCCCGCATCNNCACCCGCCGCGCTCGCCGCCGGACTGCGCGCCCGCGCTCAGGGCCTGTACTGCCTCGAAGCCGCCGCCGAGCTCTTCATCACCCAGTCCTGGCTGCACCGGGACGACTTCACCAACCGGTTCATCACCGTCCACCCCGGCATCGGCGGCGGTCAGCCAGTGGCTGTCATCGACTGGCCCGCCGCGATCGCCGCCCTGGGCTCAAGCCTCCCTTGCTCCGGGGGCGAACAGCGGATGCTGAAGATCACGGCAAGCCTGGCCGGCGGCATACCCGTCGATCTCCAGGACACCCTCACCGGCCTCGATGACGACAACATCGCAAGGCTGGCCACCGCGATCCTTCATGCCTCCGGAAAACGACCCGGGAACAGCGGATATTGATGATCGTTTTTAGTTCAGAGAACCCGCTTGAGCAGGGCAGTTC
>DPMS01000008.1 GCA_003541285.1 Actinomycetota bacterium | reverse complement strand
GCTAGTCGCTATGGCGGCTATGGCACCGGACCCACACCACAGGAGCAGCCGACGGGTCTGGCTGTTCATGTGCCGACCGGAACCCGGAACTCTAGCCCGTCGCGATCATTCTGCCGCACGGGTGCCCGCTCCGGCGACGCAGTAAGACAACACTCATTCCGCCGACCGCACCGGCCGGGCTTGGCATACGTGGGTTGGACCTGAGCTTGGCACGGTGGATCCGGTGGGCGGGCCCGGCTGACGGGACTTCGTCCTCATAGCGGATAAGGCCGTAACGAATGGCGGTCATCAGCGCCTGAGCCCGGTTTGCCGCACCGAGCTTCTCGTACAATCGCGCGACGTACGTCTTGGCGGTGGACTTGCTGATGAACATGGCCGTCGCGATCGCTGGGATGGACATGCCATCGCGCAGCAGGCGCAGGACAGCCATCTCCCGCGGGCTTAGGGCGATCTGCTCCTGCACTGTGCGCCGCCGGGCGAGAGCCACCGCGAGCCCGGAGGCGGTGAAAGACAAGGCGGCGACCGCCGCATGCCGGATGGCAACTAGCACTTCCTCCACGGGTGCGGTCTTGGCGACGAAGGCTGATGCGCCGGTTTCCAGCGCGCGGAAGAGTACGTCGTCCTCACCGTGCGAGGTCAGTATGACAATGCCGAGGTTGGCGTAGCAGTCCCGGAACTCCCGGGCCAGCTGGAGCCCGTTGCCGTCAGGCAACGTCACGTCCACGGTGACGACATCTGGCAGCACCGTTCCGATCACAAGAGACGCGTCAGTGGCCGAGGTGCACTCAGCCACGATCTCGATATCGGAATGCTGTGCGATCAGCTCCTTCAGGCCGTAGCGAGTCAGCGTGTGACCGTCAACAATGGCAAGGCGGATAGGCATAGCGGACCCCCCACTAATAAGCTTCCTGGCACGTTTGACTCGTTCGCCTCAGCGCCTGACTGACGCAGGGTGGATGCCAGGGAAAGATGAGACCCAGGAACACGTTTCCTCCCAGTCCGGGCACCGGATCAAGGCAACCCGGCACGGTAGGCCTGAGACGCTGGGTCCCGGGGGCGCCTAGACCGTAATGCGCCGGGCGCTTCCCACTGCTGGCGTACCACAGAGTCGACTCCTGCCTGACCTGCACAGTTGACCGATTCTTGGCGATCGTTACCGATTTGTGATCTCTGGCGTGCCCAGCTTTACAACTTGGATGATCTTGATGCGGTGCTCTGCTTGCCTTACCGGCGCACGAACAGGATCGCGGCCGCGCCCGACGCTCTTACCTGCCAGGCCGGGTCGCGGTGGAGCTGGCTGGCCAGGCCGGACGTCGGGGGGACCAGCACGCAACCGGCGCCCGTCAGCTCGCTGACCGGGTTTCCCCGGCCCTGCAGCGCTCGCACATCCGCTAGCACCCGCTGACGCCCGTACAGGTCGAAGCGGGAGTCCAGCGAAACCGGGGCATCGGGCCGCTGGAGGATCACGAAGCCGCCGAGCAGGTCGGAAGTGAAGACCTTGCACCTGGGGGGGATGTCCTTGACGATCGGGACCGGGTAGATGGCGGGATCGGGCCGGCCGATGTGAGTCAGGCTCAGGGCGGCCAGGGCCGCGAATGCCGCCATGCCCGCGCTTCCGCACCGGCGGAACATGACCCGGCGGCTGCGTGCGTAGCGCAGCACCGCCGGGTGTGACGTGCGGGACAGCGCACCGGCGATGATTGGCAATCCCAGCAAGACGAGGAAGGGCAGGAACCTGATCACCACAACGGACCCGGCGGCCGGCACCCCCAGCGCGCCTGTGAGCACGGCGTCGCCACGCCGTGCTGCCAGCACCAGGGCCGTCAATCCCGTGATGAACATCGACAGCTGCATGGGACTGGCCGGATCGAAGGCCCGCCACTCGACGATGAGACCGCTGGCGGCACTTTGCACCTGCCCCGCCTGTGCGAGCACGCCGAGCCCATACGGGTTGAGCAGCGAGCCTGCCAGCGCGGCAGCGCCTGCCGCCACACACCACCAGCCGTTGCCGCGGCTGGCCCGCCTGGCAAGGAGCAGTACCGCACAGGCACCCGCGATCACCACTCCCAGCAGGGAGGCGGCATGCAGATTGACCCACCCCACCGACAGGATCCCCACCGCCATTATCGAACGAACGCGGTCCCGGCCATCCGCGATCCGGCGCAGCAGCATCACCAGGACGGGAACGGCGATGTAGTCCGCCAGTTGTGGCCGCGCCGACAGCCACTCGATAAGCAGCGGTGAGCCGAGCAGCAGCAGCCACCCAGCTACCTGCGGGGACGCACCGAGACATCTGGCCAGCAGCAGCACCATCCCCGCCACCATCATGGCCAGCGCGGCGGATGCCCACGCCACTGCGGGCAAGCCGCCGATCCGGTACGCCACCGCGAGTACGACATCGAACCCCCACGAGTTCAACGTCCACGGCTTGCCGTGCACGGTCCAGGTGAACGAGTCCACCCTGGGAATGGCCTGGTGGGAGAGGGTGAGGAGCCCGCCCCGGATCTCCCAGAACGTGTCCCCCTCGGCCAGGGTCCCGGCCCGGAGCACCGCGACGGGCGCGAAGGCCAGCCACGCCAGGAGCCAGGGCCTGGCCCTGGCCCTGGCCATGACGTCCTCACCGGGCTCGATGCCCTGTTCCGGGAGGGCGATCTGCGTCGTCACCGGTCAGCCACCCACCAGGATTGCGAGCAGGACGCCACCGAGCAGGAACGGGCCGAAGGAGATGTCGCCACGCAGGGTGATCCGCCGCGCCGCCAGCAGGGCCAGGATGCCCACGGCGGACAGCAGGAATCCAAGGGCGGCTCCGAAGAGCAGAGTGGGCCAGCCCAGCCAGCCCAGGGCCAGCCCGGCCAGCCCGGCCAGCTTGACGTCACCGCCCCCGAGTCCCCCCGGCCGCGCGAGGGCCATCAGCAGGAAGACCGCGGACAGGGCGGCACCGCCCAGGAGCGCCCGGCCCAGCGCGCTCCACTTCCCTTCCATCACGGCGGAGACGGCCAGCAAGGTGATCAGCACGGGATATGCGGGCAGGGTGAGCCGGTCCGGTAGCCGCTGAACGGCGATGTCTATGGTAGCGAGGGCCACGCCGAGGGTGGCGAGGAAAGCGAAGGGCACGACTTCGGGCTGCCCGCCGAACCTGCCGCACATTAGTGCCACGACAGTGGCAGTGGCCAGTTCCAGCACCAGCGGGGTGCCAGGGCGGCGCCCGCAGTGCGCGCATCGCATCACCAGCCGGGATCGCAGTGGGCCGGCGCAGCGCGGGCAGGTTGTCCGGTCCGGCTCACCGGAAGGCACAGACAGCCGGAAGACGGCGCCGCGGAGTGCGGCGCCGGCCACCAGGCCCACCCCCGCGCCGACGGCGGCCCATACCAGGTTCATGGCGCTCCACGGTAGGACGGCAGCCTGCGGAGATGGAACGTTCTCGGCCAATGACTGGCCGGTCAGCGGGCCTGTGCCGGCCGATCGGCCGACATGTCCTCCGATAAGCCGGATTTCTGTGCCCGTCCGGCCGATGGACTAGCGGGCTGGGGGCGAGCAGGGTCGTGCTGCCGGGGCGGCAGTGCCGTCCCACCGGGGTGGGATCACTGCCCGCCGACACTTGAAGGAGTCCTGACATGCTCAACGCGCTGATGTACATGCACACGCTCCTCAGGGAAGGACTCGCGAAGCGGCTCCACCTGGATGACCGTGGCGTGACCTCCGTGGAGTACGCCTTGCTCGTGGTGCTCCTCGTCTTCGTGATGGGGCTGGGCGCTGTGCTTCTGGGCGGTGGCCTCAGCACAATCTTCAGCAAGACCGGGTCCACCGTGGGGGGCGCTACCGTCCCCAGCCCCTGACCCAGCGACGCGGGCGGGACGGCCAGCCTGCCGTCCCGCCCTCCCTCGGCGGGAAAGGGAACCCAACGATGATTCGGCCACCGTTCAGGAATCGCATGCCGGACCGAGGGGCCGTCGCGGTCGAGTTCGCGCTGCTGCTGCCGGTGCTGCTGCTGATCGTGTTCGGCATCATCGACTTCGGCCGCATGCTCAACGCCCAGATCACGCTCACCCAGGCGGCCCGGGAAGGCGCCCGGCTGGCGGCGCTGGGTGATACGTACCAGGTGGTGCAGGCGCGGGTTACGACCGCAGCCACCAGCCTGAGCGGCGTTAGCGTGCCGCCGTATGCGCCCTGCCCAGCTGGCGCGAGCACAAGCGCGAGCGCGGACGCGACGGTCCAGGTTACGTATCAGTTTCAGTTCGCCACCCCCATCGGCGCTTTCGCCGCGATGTTCGGTGGCTCCGGCTTCGGGTCCCCGATCACGCTCACCGCCCAGGGGGTCATGCCATGCGAAACGTGATCTTCCGCTTTGCGCGCCCGATGACGCGGCTGCGGGGCCGTGACGAGCGGGGCGCGATCGGTGTGATGATCGCGGTACTGATCGGCGCCGGCGTGCTACTGGGTGCCGCTGTTCTGGCGGTCGACGCCGGCGAGATCTACCAGAACCGCGCCGAGTTGCAGAACGGCGCCGACGCGGGCGCGCTCGCCGTGGCCAAGAGCTGCGCGCTCGGCACCTGCGATCCGGGCCTCGCCGCGCAGTACGCAGACCTCAACGCCTCGAAGCTGACCGGAAACACGGCCGGGATTTACTGGGTTTGTGGCTCTGGGCTGGGAAACTGCCAGGGCCCCAACCCCGGTACGGTCACCAACTGCCCGTCGCCATCTCCCGGCGTGAACTGGGTTGACGTCAACACCTACACCCAGATGCCTGGTGGCGTCTCCCATCTGCTGCCTCCCGTGTTCGCGCGCATGCTGCTGGGTGGCTCGAGCTACAACGGCACCACCGTGTACGCCTGTGCGCAGGCGGCGTGGGGTGCCCCCACGACCGCGACCACGGTCGGATTCACGATTTCCGCCTGCGAATGGGACACGGCGACGAGCAACGGGATCTCGCTCGCCCCGCCCCCGCCCTATTCGATGCCCCCGTCGGCCACGCTGATCCCCTTCGATCAGTCGCTCACGCTGCACGACTATTCGAAGAAGGTGACAAGCGGGACGTGTCCGGCCAATCCGGCCGACGCGGACGCCCCCGGTGCATTCGGGTGGCTGCAGGACAAGAAAACCACCTGCTCGGTGCTCATCAGCAACAACCAATACGCCACCGGCACCGGGGTGGAGGCCCAGAACTGTGCCGCCGTGCTGCAGGCGGCCTGGCAGAACCAGACCATCCTCTACGTGCCGGTCTACAGTTCGGTCACGCTTCAGGGGTCCAACACCGTCTACACACTCAAGGGCTTCGCCGGCTTCGTCGTCACCGGCTATAACCTGCTGACCTCTGGCGCCGCCAAGTGCGGGCAGGGCAGCCCGGCCTCCTGCGAGCCGGACTGGCTGAACCCGGGCCTGCTGTGTGGTCCCCCCACGGTGTGCATTGACGGCGTCTTCGTCCAGGCCCTGTGCCTCCCGGCGTCCTGCCCCACACTCGGCGGCACCAACCTGGGCCTGACCGTGGTCCGTCTTACGGGCTGAGTCACGCCGGGCACCCCAACTGCGCCAGAGGAGAGTAACCCGTGAAACGTCGTGTCCTGACTGTCATGCTGGCGGTGCTGCTTGCCGTGCTTGGCACCGTCGGGGTGCTGGCCTATGTCCATCAGGCCGACGCCCGTGCCGTGGCCGGGATGAGGTCAGTCACCACACTGGTGGCCCAGCAGCAGATCCCGGCGGGAACCTCCGCCAGCGCCGCGCTGAGCGCGGGGCTGCTGAGCAGTCAGACGCTGCCAGCGTCATCGGTGCCATCGGATGCGATCCACTCGATCACGCCCGGGCTCGGCGCCCTGGTGGTGAGCGCGGATGTCCAGCCCGGGCAACTGCTGCTGCGCCCCATGCTGGTGACGGCCGCGCAGGTGACTGGAGCCGGGGCTCTGGCAATCCCAAAGGGAATGGTCGCGGTGACCGTCCCGTTCTGCCTCCCGGAGGCGGTTGCTGGCTACGTCCACCCCGGTCTGCAGGTCGCAGTGTTCGACACCTACTCCAGCAAGGCGCTGAGTGCAGATTGCAGCGGGTCACATCAGCAGCAGACCGGCGTCCATACCAGGCTGGTACTGCCCAGGGTGGAGGTCCTCTCCGTGGGTCCGGCCGCGGCGCAGAGCGCTTCCACCGCTAACAGCACTGCCCTATCGGCCAGCCAGGCCAGTCCCGGGACGTCCACCCAGGGTCCCGTCCTGGTCACATTCGCCGTCAATCAGGCGGACGCGGAGCGGCTGATCCTGCTGAACGAGTCGGGCTTGCCCTACCTAGCGCTGCTCACAGGCTCCTCCCAGACCGGATTCGACGCCGTCCAGCAGCCGCTGTTCCGGCCGTGACCTGAGGAGACCAGATGCCCATCCTCTGCGAGGCGCCGGTCGGTGCCAGAGAGCTGATGCACAGCATCGGTGGCGAGGTGCGTGCGGTGGGGAACCTGCGAGCGGCGGCGCAACTGCTGGACAGCGATCCGGCGGAGGTACTGGTGGTGATCGGCCCAGATGCGGCGACACATGAGGCGCTGGCGTTCAGCGCGGCGCTGCGGCTGGACAGGCCGGCGGTGGGCGTGGTCTGGGCACGTGATCATGTGGATGTGGAACTGCTGACCCTGGCCCTCCAGTCGGGAGTGCGGGAGGTGGTGCCAGCGGGTGATCACGCGGCCCTTGCCGCGGCATGCCAGCGTTCCCGGGATGTGTCGCGGCGGATGCTCACCGCTGCTCCTGCCGAGGATAACGAGTCGGCACGGGATGGCCGGATCATTACGGTGTTCGCGGCTAAGGGCGGATGTGGGAAGACGACGCTGTCGGTGAACCTGGGAGTGGTGCTGGCCAGGGATCTCGGACGCAAGGTGTGCGTTGTGGACCTGGATCTGGCGTTCGGAGACGTGGCTATCAGCGTCCTGCTGGATCCGGCACGCACAATAGTCGACGCGCTCCCGATGGCCGGGCACCTCGATGTCACAGGGGCGGCGTCGCTGCTGACCACGTACCGCCAGGGGCTGGCGATGCTGCTGGCGCCGGTCACCCCCGGAGATGCGGAGAAGATCCCGGCGTCGCTGGTCGGGGAGCTGCTGGGGGTATTGCGAACCATGTTCGACTACGTGGTGGTGGACACCCCGGCGCAATTCAGTGAGCATGTGCTGACCGCGATGGACGCCTCCGCCCATCATGTGCTGCTGACCACTCCGGACGTGCCGGCGCTGAAGAACCTTCGCGTCACCCTGGACATGCTGGACCTGCTGTCCTACCCACGCGGGATCCGCTCGGTGGTGCTGAACCGGGCCGATTCCAAGGTGGGGCTGAGCGTGGAGCATGTGCAGCGGGTGGTTCGGTGCCCGATCTCCGCGCATGTTCCATCCAGCCGCGCCGTGCCGGTGTCGATCAATAAGGGCACGCCGATCACCCTGGACAACCCGGCGCATCCGGTGAGCCAGGCCATCATCAGGTTCGCGCAGCAGCGCCTGGCCGACGCGCCGGGATCAGGTGCCCGGTTCCCGGTGTCACTGTCGCGGCGCGGGAGGCGGTCGGGATGAGCCTGTCCGAGCGGCTGGCACAGCGGCTGGCACCGGCGGCGGAGTCGCGGGAGCAGCCGGGGCCCTCGCGGCGGGCTGCCCGCCATGCCGACCCGTTCGCCGTGGTCAAGCGCAGTGTTCACGAGGCGTTGCTGGAGACGCTGGGCCCCAGGCTGTATGACGCGCACCTGGAGCAGCGGGAGCTGGAACAGCAGGTGACGCAGACGCTGCAGGCGGTGCTGCAGCGCGACGAGACCCCGATGACCGCCGCCGACCGGTCCCGGGTCGCGCAGGAAGTGGCCGACGACATCCTGGGCCACGGCCCGCTGGAGCCCTATCTGCGCGCCCCTGATGTCTCGGAGATCATGGTCAACGGCTTCGATCAGATCTACGTCGAACGTGACGGCAAGCTCTTCCCGGCAGAGGGGGTGTTCGCCGACGAGGGCCACCTGCGGCGGACGATCGACAAGATCGTGGCGCGGGTCGGCCGGCGGGTCGATGAGGCCAGCCCTATGGTCGACGCCCGGCTGCCAGACGGCAGCCGGGTCAACGCCGTGGTGCCGCCTGTGGCGCTGGACGGTTCATTGCTGACGATCCGGAAATTCGCCACTGACCCGTTCACCGTCGAGGACCTCATCTCGTTCGGGACCCTGACCCCAGCGGTCGCGGGCCTGCTGCGCGCCTGCGTGGCCGGCCGGCTCAACGTCGTCATCGGTGGTGGCACCGGCTCCGGCAAGACCACCACGCTCAACGTCCTGTCCTCATTCGTCCCCGCCGACGAGCGGATCATCACCATCGAGGACGCCGCCGAACTCCAGCTGCGCCAGGAGCACGTGCTCCGCCTGGAATACCGCCCGCCCAACCTGGAAGGCCGCGGCGAGATCGCGATCCGTGACCTGGTCCGCAACTCGCTGCGGATGCGCCCCGACCGGATCATCGTCGGCGAGGTCCGGGACAGCGCCGCCCTCGACATGCTCCAGGCCATGAACACCGGCCACGACGGGTCCCTGACCACTGTGCATGCCAACTCCCCTCGCGACTCACTGGCCCGTCTGGAGACCATGGTGCTCATGGCCGGCATCGACCTGCCCCAGCGCGCCATCCGCGAGCAGATGGCTTCCGCGATCGACCTGATCATCCACCAGGCCCGGCTCAAGGACGGAACCCGGCGTATCACCCACATCACCGAGGTCGAAGGCATGGAAGGCGACATCATCACCCTCCAGGACGTGTTCCTGTTCGACTTCCACGCTGGCGTGGACGAGGAGGGCCGCCACCGCGGCACGCTGCGCTCCACCGGCCTGCGCCCGCGTTTCGCCGCCACCCTGGCCGACCGNNTCCGCTGGCTGCGCCAAGCGCCGCCAGTGCCCGCACTTCAGTCCGTGCCGCGGTGATCCTGCTGGACATCAATGCCTCAATGCCCGCCACGGGCATCGCGGCCGAGCGCCACGCGGTCCTCGCTTACGCGCGGGCGCTGCCTGCTGACGTGCGGGTGGGGCTGATCACCTTCGGTGATGGGTGGCAGATGGCGCTGTGGCCGACCACCAGCCGTTCGCGGCTAAGGGCGGCAGTTACCGCCAGCAAGGCAAGCGGGGCGACCTCCATGGGGATCGTTGGCGCACTGTCTCACGCCACGTCGGTGATGCACGCTCTCGACGCGTCGGCGGGAAGGCTGGTGGTGCTCTCCAACGGCGAGATGCTCATCGGGCCAGCGCCCGACGCGGCCCTCCCCACCGACGTCGTGATCTGGTACTTCGAGCGTGACGATCACATTGGCCTGCTCCGCACGCTGGCGTCGGCCAGCGGGGGACGTATCGCTAGTCCCGCGAACGCCGCCGCCCTGGCC
>DPMS01000113.1 GCA_003541285.1 Actinomycetota bacterium | reverse complement strand
CGCCGAGGTAGCCCGGCTGGCTGCTGAGAACGAGCGCATTCGCATCGCCCGTGACCTGCACGACCTCCTCGGTCACTCGCTGACGGCGATCACCGTGAAGGCGGGCCTGGCGCGGCGTCTCGGGTCGGCTGACCCGGCCCGAGCTGTCGGGCAGATCGCTGAGGTCGAGGAACTCTCCCGGCAGGCGCTGGCCGAGGTCCGGGCTGCGGTGTCGAGCTACCGGGACGTGACGCTCGTCGGCGAGCTGGCCCGCGGCCGCGAGCTGCTGCGGGCGTCCGGCATCGCCGCCGACCTGCCGACTGGCACGGACGTGATCGATCCCGCCCACTCTGAGCTGCTTGGCTGGGCGCTACGCGAGGGACTCACCAACGTGGTGCGGCATGCCCACGCGACAACCTGCGCCGTCCGGCTGTCGCCGCATGGCGTAGAGATCACCGACAACGGCATCGGCTCGTCGGCGCCAGCCGGGGACGGCCTGCGCGGCCTGCGCGAACGCGTCACGGCAGCAGGCGGCTCCGTCGACGCCGGGCCGCTGCAGCCGAGCGGCTGGCGGCTGCGGGTGTCGCTGGTCAGGCACGGCGGCGGGACGTGACGGTCCGGCTGCTGCTCGCCGACGATCAGGAGCTGATTCGCAGCGCGCTGGCCGTGATGCTCGACCTGGAGGATGACTTCGAGGTCGTCGCGTCGGTCGGACGGGGCGACGAGGTGGTCGCCGCCGCCCGGAGGCACCAGCCGGACGTGGCGCTACTCGACATCGAGATGCCGGGCATCGACGGCCTGGCCGCGGCCGGGGTGCTCGCACAGGAGGTGCCGAGCTGCCGGCCGCTCATCCTGACCACGTTTGGCCGGCCCGGCTACCTGCGCCGGGCGATGGAGTCGGGCGCTTACGGGTTCGTGGTCAAGGACGCGCCGCCAGAGCGGCTCGCCGACGCGATCCGCCGGGTGGCGGCGGGGGAGCGCGTCGTCGACCCCGCGCTGGCCGCCGCGACGCTGGCCAGTGGCGCGTCCCCGCTCACCGCCAGGGAACGTGACGTGCTCGTCGCGTCGCGGCCGGGCGCGACAGTGGCTGAGATCGCGGAGAAGCTGTACCTGTCCGAGGGGACCGTGCGCAACTACCTGTCGTCAGCCATCGCCAAGACGGGGACACGCAACCGGGCAGAAGCCGTCAGGATCGCGGACCAGAACGGCTGGCTCTGAGCAAGCGCCGTCAGGGCGAGACGGCAGCGCGCCTCGCGGGTGTGGCGAGTGCGGCTGGGCGGGCGACGCCGAAGACGGGTGGGTAGGTGGCGAGGGTGTCGATGCGGACGGTGGCGCCGGTGTGGGGGGCGTCGACGAACTGACCGTTGCCGAGGTAGATGCCGACGTGGCCGGGCAGGCCGGGGATGAACTCGCCGGGGTTGAAGAAGACCAGGTCGCCGGGGAGGGCGTCGGCGAGGGGGACGTGCGGCAGGGCGAGCCACTGCTGTCCGGAGGTGCGGGGGATGGCGATGCCGGCGGCGGCGTAGGCGGCTTGGGTGAGGCCGGAGCAGTCGAACCCGCTGGGTCCCTCACCTCCCCAGCGGTAGGGGACTCCGAGCTGGCCGAGTGCGTAGTGGATGGCTTTGGCCGCGGCGGCGCTGGGGGCGGCGGGGAGCGGGGCGGTGTAGGTGGCAGCGGCGCGCAGGACGTCAGTGACGTAGGTGTGGTCGTGGTTGTAGCTGTAGATCGCGGCGGGGATGCCGGCGCCGTCGCGGGCGCCGTTGGCGCACAGGTCGCGTGCCGCGGCGTAGATGGCGTCGGTGGGGTCGAGCGGGCTGGGCGGGCGGGCGCCTGTGCCGTGCCCAAATCCGGCGTGTCGCTCTGACCTGCTGGTCTAGGCTCGGCGCTCGTGCTCATCCGCCTTACCTACTTGTTCATGGTCCGGGTGTTCGGCTGGCTGGCGCTGCTGACGCGCAGTGACGCCGCCAAGGACACAGAGATCCTCGTGCTGCGGCACGAGGTCGCGGTGCTGTGTCGGCAGGTCGCCCGGCCCAAGCCGGACTGGGCTGACCGTGCCGCGCTCGCGGCCCTGGCGAGGCTGCTGCCCGGGCACCTGCGGCTGCACCGGATCGTGACCCCGGCCACCCTGCTGGCCTGGCACCGGCGCCTGGTGAAAAAGAAATGGACTTACCCGAATGCGTCTGGACGGCCGCCGATCCCGGGCCAGGTCCGCGCACTCGTGGAACAACTGGCACGGCAGAACCCGCGCTGGGGATACCGGCGCATCCAGGGTGAGCTGCTCGGCCTGGGATACCGGGTCGGAGAGGGCACGATCAGGCGGATCCTGGCCGCCGCCGGGCTCGGTCCCGCGCCGCGCCGGGCGTCGCCGACCTGGCGGCAGTTCCTGGCCGCCCAGGCGTCCGGTATCCTCGCCTGTGACTTCCTGCACGTCGATACCGTGCTGTTGCATCGCCTGTACGTGCTGTTCGTGATCGAGCTCCAGACCCGGGCCGTGCACATCCTGGGCGTCACCGCGCACCCGGCCGGAGCCTGGACCATCCAGCAGGCCCGCAACCTTCTCATGGATCTGGGCGAGCGCGCGAATAGGTTCAAGTTCTTGATCCGCGACCGGGACAGCAAGTTCACCATGGCATTTGACGGTGTCTTCTCCGGCAATGGCCTGCGGGTGATCAAGACGCCGGTCCGGTCGCCTCGTGCGAACGCATTTGCGGAGCGGTTCGTGGGCACACTTCGCCGTGAGTGCCTAGATCACATCCTGATCCTCGGCGAGGGGCATCTCCGCGAGGTGCTGGCCGAGTTCGCCTGCCACTACAACGGTCACCGCGGCCGCATCAGAGCCTTCGGCAGGAACCTCCGCGGCCGCCTGGCCGCGCGGTCGGCATCTCTGCCCGGATCGAGCGCAGGCAGGTCCTCGGCGGCCTGATCAGCGAGTACCGCAGAGCAGCCTAGCGAGTACTCAACGCCAGGTCAGTGGCTATGAGCAAGTTTTGGCACAGCACACCGTGGTGATCTGCTCCGGCGTGGCACCGAGCGCTCGGGCGAGCGGCTGGGTGTCGCGCTTCGAGCACCGTCGTCCAGGTGATGAAGACGGCGTTGCGCTGGCCGGTGACGGATGTCTTTCACCGCGAGGCGGCAGACGAGGAGAACCTTGCCCATCATTCAGCTTCCCGGTCCCGCAAGGCCCGCTGGTCGGCTCCTCAGCGAGGACGACCGGCGGCTCAATCCCGGATTGCCGATGGAGGCGAGGGCGGTGACCGCCCGAAATGGCCATTTTTTTATGCTCTGGACGATGGCGCCTGACGGCCGGCCCCGTTCGCTCCGCGCGACTTCGAAGAGCGCGGCGCGGGCGCCCGGCTGGTTGGCGACGGTGCTTCCCGGCCCGCCGAGTCGTTCTATGAAACGCGTCACGAACACCCCGCCTGGGGTCTGGCGCGCGCTCCAGCCTGGCTCTTCGATCAGCTTGCCGAGAATCGTGCTCGACGGCACAGCGGAAATCAGCACCTCGCGGGCACCAGAGGAAACCGACAAGGCACGCCCGTCTGCCACTGGCCGGACGAAGCTCAGCATGACGCCGTCGTACTCGCGCAGTACCGGAGCGTACGAGCGCTTGTTAGGAACCGAAAACGTCCAGTCAGGCCTGACGCCCGCGGTAGCTGAGATCTCCACCTGAACCGCGATGATGTCGCCGCGTGGAACGCCGCTGTCCTGAGCTCCCCCGCCAATTCCCGGGACGGGTATCCGGGCGACCCGGCCGTCAGCTTCAAGCGGCTGAGCGAAGCTGTGCGCGTAACCCGTGGTGAAAGGGTGATCGCCTTGCCAGCCGCGTGCCCACTCTTGCCCGAGGTCCGGGGAGACGGGTACGGGAGTTACGTCGTGGCCGGTCAGCAGTTCCGCCAGCGTCCCGGGGAGTTCGCCCGGTCCCGTCGCCTGCCAGATGTAGATTCGCGGGCCGGCGGGCGTGCCGTCGCCGGTCATCCACCGGCTCAGTTCTCCTTCCTCCAGCAGTTGCTGGAGCCATGATTCAGCTGCCGGGAGAACCCGCTGTTCATGCCCGACGGGGAACGGGAAGGCGCGGGCACCGCATGCGCGGGCGTTCCACAGCGCCGTAAGACTCGCCGGGTCCGCCGGGTCGACGACCACCAACGCGGTGCCCGGGGACATGCCTCTATAGTCAATGGCCCCGCTCGTTGCGGTAACCGGCGTCATCCAGGACGCAGCGTCAGTCGGCACTTCGGCACCGTCGTGAATGCGGGCCTGCGTGGCCCGCACCGCGAACTGCTTCTCCAGGCTGACACCCTGAGCGCCGGTCCCGTAGGCGCCGAACCAGACGCGGAACAGGTCATCGAGCGGATCATCCGCCGCCCAGCCCGGCAGCACCCAGGAATCCCGAGGAAGTTCATCAAGTAGGCGCTCCGGCCCCAGCAGCCGGTGGTTGATGTAATCCTGGGCAGGCGCCAGCGGCCCCCACCCGTCACGCCCCTGCCATTGGTAGCCGTCGAGCGCTGCCGCCTCCTCAGAAGCCCCGGCCCGGTCGAGCGCAAGCAGGACATCGACTCCCAGCCTCCGCGACACCCGCTCGATCCGCTCAAGATCACCTGGGCGGAAAAACGGCTGGTACTGACCTCCCCACAGCAAGGTTGCCTGTTCCACTGCCAACCGGAGCATCTCCGCAGACGGCTCGAAAACCAAGCCGATCCGCACCGGGCGCGCCATAGCCCGCCCGCTCACCCGCCCGTCCACGCCAGATCACCCTCGGTCATTACCATCTGACCTGACCATAGCGGCGTCCGGGCGATGCGGCCCGCGCTGGCGGTGGCGAGGGCCGGCCGGTGCGCAGGGCGGACCGCGGACGTTGCCGCGGCAGTCGAAACGGCTGGCTTTGGGAAGTCCTGAGTGTCGTCAAGCGCGTCATCGACCTCCGGTAGACCTCCGATGGACCTCGCGTATACCTGGCGGCCGATCCACGCGGAACAGCCTCCGGCGCGCACAGGCTATGGGCGCTGCCCAGCCGACGCTGCCTCCAGGACCGATCCGTCATGCCCGCTGTCCCAACCCGCCCGAGGTGCAGCCGACTTGATCAGCCTCGCGATTTCGGACGGCGCGGCACCGGTCGCCGCCCTCGGCCGCCTGAACTGCGAGCCCTCTAGCTGCGTCTTATCGCCAGATGTCACGCTGTGTATAACCATCGGTAGGGGCCTGGCCGGGCGTGCTGGCCAGCCCGGACGACTAGGTCCGGACTGACGAGCAAACGTGGAGCAACCATGGCCGGGGATCGGCACCCAGCCAGGCTAAAGAGATGGTAAAAATACCAGGTCAGGACGGGTGCGCCGCCAGGGACTCGAACCCCGAACCCGCGGATTAAGAGTCCGCTGCTCTGCCAGTTGAGCTAGCGGCGCATAAGACTCAGTGATCGTAACAGCATTCGCAGCGGGGAGCGAACTTATGTCAGGCACCCAGGAAGCGGCCAACCACCTGTGCCACCCGGGACTGACGGCCGGTACGGGCCTCCCGCCGGTCTGCCCAGGTCATGCTCCGCAGCCCGGCGTTCATCCCCAGCCAGCGCAGCGGCTCGGCCTCCCAGCGCGGCGACCGGTGGTTCACCCACGGCAGCCGGGTGAGGTCGCTGCCGGTGCCCAGGATCAGGTCGGCGAGGGTGCGCCCGGCCAGGTTGGTGGTGGCCACGCCGTCACCGACATAGCCGCCCGCCCAGCCGAGGCCGGTGGCCGGGTCAAGCCCTACCGAGGCACACCAGTCGCGCGGGATGCCCAGCGGGCCACCCCAGGTGTGGGTGACCGTGACGTCGGCCAGGGCCGGGAACAGTTGCGTCAGCGTGCGCTGCAGGGCGGCGAAGACGGTGGGCACCTGGTCGAACTCTGGCCGGATGGCCGAGCCCAGGTGGTAGGGCGCGCCGCGGCCGCCGAACGCCAGCCGGCCATCGGCCGTGCGCTGGCCGTAGATGATCAGGTGCCGGTGGTCGCCGAACGTCGGCCGGCCGGCCAGGCCGATCTGCGCCCACACCGCTTCCGGCAGCGGCTCGGTCGCGATCATCAATGAGTACACCGGCGCGACCGCCCGGTGCAGGCCCGGCAGGCGCGGCGTGTACCCCTCCATCGCCCGGATCACATACCGGGCCCGCACGGTGCCCCGGGCCGTGCTCAGGCTGCCGGGCGTTATCGCGGTCACCGGGGTGTTCTCGAAGACCGGGACCCCGCGCCGCCGTACCGCCCCGGCCAGCCCGCGCACCAGCCGGGCGGGGTGGATGGCAGCGCAGTGCGGGGTGTAGGTGCCGCCCACGACATCGGTCGCGGCGGCATGGGCACGCGCCCCGTCGGCGGTCAGCAGCCGCAGGTCCTGCTCGCCGAACCCGAACTCGCGGGCCTCGGCTACCTCGGCCCTGGCCCGCTCCAGCTGGGTGGCGGAGCGGGCAAGCTGCACGGTGCCCCCTTTGGCCCAGTGGCAGTCGATGCCCTCAGCCGCCGCGACCCTGCCCACCTCGTCCACCGTGTGCTGCATTGCCCGGTACATGGCGATGGCCGCGTCCCGGCCGGCCATCCGGCTCAGTTTGGCCAGCGACGCGGGGAACAGCGCCGAGCACCAGCCGCCGTTGCGCCCGGATGCGCCGAATCCAGCGATCTCGGCCTCGCAGACGGCGATCTTCAGGTCCGGCCGCGCGCCTGCCAGGTAGTACGCCGTCCACAAACCGGTGAGGCCGGCACCGGCGATGCCGACGTCCACCTCCAGGTCACCCGGCAGCGGATCACCGGGGACCAGCGGGTCAGGCAACGAGTCGAGCCAGAACGAAAGTGACCGATATGTCTCATCCGAGGGCATACGGCCCATCGTGGCATGCCTGGCGTCCACAGGACATCACCTGGTCGGGCATCCTGGTTGCATGCCCTCTGACATACCCGCCTTCCAGGCCCTGCCCGCCCACCGGCAATCGTTTGGCCCGTACCGGGTTTGCCTTGTCTGCCTGGGAAACATCTGCCGCTCACCGATGGCCGAGGCGGTGCTGCGCGAGGAACTGGAGCGGGCTGGCCTGTCGGGTGCGGTCGCGGTGGACAGCGCCGGAACCGGGGACTGGCACGTGGGGGAGCGGATGTACGGCCCGGCCGCCGACGAGCTTGCGCGCCGGGGCTACGACGGCTCCGCGCACCGTGCCCGCCAGATCGAGCCCTCCTGGCTGGCAGGGTACGATCTGCTGCTCGCGATGGATCTCGACAACCTGGCTGACCTGCGCCGGATGGCTGCCGGCTCGGGGGCGGCGGGCCGGGTCCGGCTGCTGCGCTCGTTCGACCCCGCCCTGTCCGATGACGACCCCTACCTGGCGCAGGTGCCCGACCCCTACGGCGGCTACCGCGATGACTACGCCCGCGCCTTCGATCTGATCCACGCCGCCGCGACCGGGCTGACGCGGCGGTTCACCGAGTTCCTGGATGTGCCCGCCGCCGGGCGGCAGTGACCGGCCAGGCGGACGGCCGGGTCACCCGGCGGCTGGCATTGCTGGCCGGCGCCGGGGTCGGGGAACTGCGGCTCACCGGGGCGCGGCACAACTGCAGCCACTACCGGGCCACCCTGGCCGATGGCCGGACGGTGTTCGCCAAGGTCGCTTCTGGCGAGACCGGCCAGGTATTCGGCGCCGAAGCACGCGGGCTGCGCTGGCTGGCCGAGGCCGGGGCGGTCCCGGTGCCTGAGGTGCTCGGGTGGGACGAGGCCATGCTGGTGGTCTCGTGGGTGCCGGGCGAAGCACCGGACGCGGCAGCGGCGGAGCGGTTCGGGCGGGACCTGGCCCGCATGCACGCGTCCGGCGCGGAGCGGTTCGGAGCGCCCTGGCCAGGTTTCATCGCCAGTCTCCCGCTGGACAACGACGGGCCAGCCGCAGACTGGCCGGGCTGGTATGCGGCCCGGCGGGTGCTGCCCTACCTGCGCCGGGCCGCGGACGCGGGCACGCTGAGCCAGGCGCAGGTGCGCGTGGTGGAAGCGGTCGTGGACCGGATCGGCGAGCTGGGCGGCCAGGCCGAGCCGGCCAGCCGCATTCACGGCGACTGCTGGTCGGGGAATGTGCTCTGGTCAGGGGGCCGCGGCTGGCTGATCGACCCGGCCGCGCATGGTGGGCACCGGGAAAGCGATCTGGCCATGCTCGACCTGTTCGGCGCGCCGTACCTGGACCGGATCCTGGCCGGCTACCGCGAAACCAGCCCGCTGGCGGCCGGCTGGCGGGCGCGGGTACCACTGCACCAGCTTCATCCGCTGCTGGTGCATGCGTGCCTGTTCGGTTCCGGCTACGCCGAATCGGTGGCCAGCGCCGCCCGCGCCGCCCTGAAAGCCTGACCTGGTGCGATCAGGCAGCTTCGGCGGCAAGCGGGAGCGTGATCCTGAACGTGGCACCGCCGCCGGGAGTGGTGTCCACGCCGACGGTCCCGCCGTGGGCGGCCACCAGGGCAGCGACGATCGCCAATCCCAGCCCGGTGCCGCCGGTCCTGCGCCCCCGGGCCTGGTCGGCCCGGTAGAACCGCTCGAAGACCCGTTCGGCCTGCTCCGTGCTCAGCCCCGGCCCGGTGTCGGCGACCTCCAGGATCACGCTGGGCACCGGGAGAGTGCTGTCCGGGCCGCCGGCCAGTATCCGGACGTCAATCCCGGTTCCGTCGGGTGTGTGGGTGAGGGCGTTGGTCATCAGGTTGCTGATGACCTGCCGCAGCCGGGCCTCGTCGCCCAGCACGAGGAACGCGGTGCCGGCGCCGACCGTCAGCTCGATCTTCCGCCGGGGAGCGATCATCCGGGCATCCTGGACAGCGTCGGTGGTGAGCGTGAGCAGGTCCACCGGCCGGCGCTCGATCGGGCGCTGCTGGTCGAGCCGTGCGAGCAGCAGCATGTCTTCCACCAGCAGGCCCATCCGGGCCGATTCCTGCTCGACCCGCTGCATGATCCGGTCCAGGTCCGGTCTGGTGAGCTGCCCGCTGGCGGCGAGGGGGCCGGCCTCGCGTTCCTGGGCCGTGGTGCCCGCATCCGGGCCGGGGGCGGTGGAGCCTGCGCGGGAGGCGGTGGTGGCCGGGCCGGGGCCCGGGGCGGTCCCGTTCCTCATCCCACCGAGCTGCCGGTAGTACTCGGCGTAGCCGCGGATCGCGGTCAGCGGCGTGCGCAGCTCGTGGCTGGCATCGGCGACGAACTGGCGCATCCGCTCCTCGGACCGCCGGGCGGCGGCCTCTGAGTCCGCGCGGGCATGGAACGCCGACTCGATCTGGGCGAGCATGGTGTTGAGCGAGCGGCCGAGCCGGCCTACCTCGGTCCGCGGATCGCGGTCAGGTACCCGCCGGGACAAGTCACCGGCCGCGATCGCCTCCGCGGTGAGCTCGATGTCGGTCAGCGGCCGCAGGCTGCTTCGCACGATTGCGACACCCACTACCGCCAGCGCGATCACGACGATCCCGCTCACGATCAGGTCGATGCGGGCCAGCTCACCGATGGTGTTGTAGACGCTGGTCACGTTGACGCCGACGATGACGGTGCCGCTGGTGAGTCCGCCGGTCAGGTTCTGGAAGGACTGGCGGAAGAGCAGGACCCGCCAGCGGTCGCCGCCGGACTGGGCGGGCACCGTGACCGGCGTGCCCTGATGCGCCGCCAGCCAGCTGGCCGAGGACGGCACCTTTGGCCCGGGCAGGACCACTGCCGTCCTGGAGTCGGGGAAGCGCGGCCGGACCGGTTCCGCGATCTGCACGGGGCGGTGGGTCCCGTCCGGAATCCAGATGATGGCCCCGCCCTCGAACTGCAGCGGCCCGGGGTTCGGCCCGGGGCTGATCACGTAGATCGCCACCGTGTGCTCGGCCTGTCCCTGGACGAGCTGCAACTGCCCGTCGTACCCGGCAAGCAGGTAACCACGCAGGACAGATATGCCAGCGATGCTGATGGCCGTCAGCGCGATGGCCACCAGGGCCAGTACCGCGGTGATGAGCTTGATCCGCAGCGGGATGCGGCCGGGCAGGCTCCGCAGGCGCTGCCAGCGCGGGGTGAAAGCGGACACCGGCGACATGACGCGACAGCTAGGAGGAAGGGAGCCTGAGCACGTAGCCGACCCCACGCAGGGTGTGGATCAGCCGCGGCCCGGTGCTGTCCACCTTCCGGCGGAGCACTGAGACGTAGGACTCGACGATCCCGGTGTCGCCGCGGAAGTCGTAGTCCCACACATGATCGAGAATCTGCATCTTCGACAGCACCCGGTTGGCGTTGCCCATGAAGTACCGCAGCAGCTTGAACTCCGTGGGGGACAGCTGGATGGGCTGCCCCGCCCGCCACACCTCGTGGCTGTCCTCATCGAGTTCCAGGTCGGCGAACTTCAGCCGGGGGGTGGGTTCGGCGCCATCGCCCCTGGTCCGGCGGAGCACGGCCCGGATCCGGGCGATTACCTCTTCCAGGCTGAACGGTTTGGTCACGTAGTCGTCGCCGCCCAGGGTCAGCCCGCGGATCTTGTCCTCCATGGCATCGCGCGCGGTCAGGAAGACGACGGGAATGCGGGTACCGCCACCGCGCAGCCGCCGGACGACATCGAAACCGTCCATGTCGGGCAGCATGACGTCGAGCACGATGAGGTCGGGCCGGTGCCGTCCGGCTGCCTGTACAGCCTCCGTCCCGGCCGCGGCGGTGATCACCTCGAATCCGGCATAACGCAGGCTGGCGGCCAGCAGCTCCAGGATGTTGGGCTCATCCTCCACGACGAGCAGCCGGGCATCGTGCTGCTTGCGCCCGTCACCGGAAGAGATCGTCATACCCACGATCCTGAACGGCCGACCTGAGAGTTACCTGAACGCTCGCTGGATCTGATCTGATGATCATATGCCAAGGTCAGATGCGGAGCGTGCCCCCTCGGTCACCCCTGCTGACCGTCCGCGTCGGTCCACCGGAGGATGGCTGTCGCCCTAGAATCGGCCCCGAGTTTCGCGTAGATCCGGTTCACATGGTTTTTCACGGTTTTCTCGGCGAGTACCAGCCTGGCGGCGATCTCCCCGTTGGAGTGTCCCTCTGCGATAAGGGACATAATCTCGGCCTCACGTGACGAAAGGCCCAGCGGGCGTGCATTGCGGGGCACACTGGCGGTCCTCATCCAACCTCCGCCCACCAATTCCGGCAAATGAGATGCGACGCATGTTACCGAAGCTAACCCTGCCTAGCGCAAGGGCCATATGGTCACCTCATGACCTCAGGTGACCGGGCAGTGCTGGAGCGCCGGGGCTGCCGCGCCGGGTAAACCCGCCACCGGCCGTGTCGGGCGCGGCCGGCTAACCGGCGAGCCTGGAGCCGGTGAGCAGCCGTTTGGGCACCCGCCGGCCGGCGTTCAGGTCGCTGAAAAGCTGCAGCGCCTGCGCCTGGTCCCACTTCACCGCGTCCCCGGCGGGGGTGAAGTAGTTGGCGTCGGCGATGGGGACGGTGGTGGTTTCCGGGTTGCGGAGTGCGAACGCCACCTGCATCAGCTGATACAGGTGGGTGCCCGAGTCCACCGTGAGCGCGCCCGCCGCGCCGAAGGCGGCCGGGACAACGGCGAAGGGGTTGATCATGGTGCCGGGGCTGGTGACCTTGCGCAGCAGTGCCCCGAGGAACAGCCGCTGGTTCTGCATCCGCTGCAGGTCCTGGCCGGCGAACGAGTGGCGGGTCCGCACGAAACCAAGAGCCTGCGCGCCGCTGAGCGTCTGGCAGCCGGCTTTCAGGTGCAGCCCGGCCGCCCGGTCATGTATTGCGCGCGGCAGGCACATCCGGACGCCGCCGACCGCGTCGACGACGTTCACCAGGCCGCCGAAGCCGATCCCCATGTAATGGCCGATCCGCAGGCCGGTGGCATCCTGCACGGTGTTGGCGAGCAGGGTGGGACCGCCGAACGAGTATGCGGCGTTGAGCTTGTTCCAGCCATACCCGGGGATCGGGACATAGGAATCCCGGGGCAGGCTGATCAGCACCGCCGGGTTGCCGTTCGCGGGGATGTGCAGGATCAGGACCGTGTCTGACCGGTGCCCGCTGACATCGAAGCCGGTAGCGAGCCTGCGCTCCTGGGCACGGGTCAGGCCCTGGCGGCTGTCCGAGCCGGTGATGAGCCAGTTCTGCCCGGCCCCGGCGGCCGGGCGCTTCGCATAGTCGACCAGCACATTGGCCCTGGTGAGCTTGGAATCGAGGTAGAAGTACATGGCCCCGGATACCACCAGCAGGATGAGCGCGATGGTGAGCACGGTGGCCAGGATCCGGCGGCCCGGGGGCCTGCCCAGGCGGGGGCGTGGGGTCCGCGGCAGCGGCGCCCGGTAGCGTGTCCCGGCGCCCGGGCCGGCGCCCGGCGCCGCATACATGGGCGGCTGCTCGGGCCAGCCGCCGCCCGGGCCGCGCTGGCCGGCGGCTGCCTGGGCGGCGCCACCGGCTGCCCCCGCCGCGGCGGCTGCCCCGCCTGCGGGAAGCCGCACGGTGGGCTCGTTTGCCGCACCCGCGGGCGTGTTGCCGATCCCTGCCTGGCCACCAGACGGGGGCTTCTCGTCACGGAACCAGCCTGTTGGCCACTCGTTCACGCGGTGCCCTCCCACCAGATCGTGACCACATCCCGCCCGGACGATCCCAGGTCGCCTGGGTGCCCCGGGTCGGTCCCCAGGTCCACCAGCGCGGCTTCCACCTCGCTGGCCCGCTCGGCCGGCAGGCACAGCCGGCGCCTGGTGACATCCACCAGTTCCGTCATGGACTGGTAGTCGGCCTCGGCCGGGCGGCTCCATTCAGTGTGCCCCGGCCGCAGGCCCATCGCGGCCAGGATGTCCAGTACGTCAGACGCCGTGGGCCGCTCCGGCCGTTTCAGGCCGTGGAACCTCAGCCACAGCGGGTTGAGGGACGCCAGCGGATGGACCGCGGCGGTCTCGATGACCACCCGCCGCCGCGCATGACTGGTCAGGGTTGCCAGGAAGGGCTGGAGATCGGGCACGTTGAAGAGAACGTGATGGCTGGTCACCACATCCGCGGGCGGGACCTGGCCGGCGATGTCGGGCCACCGGCCGGCCCTCACCTGCGCCTCCAGCCCGGCGCTGCCGGCGCGCTCGGCGAGCAGGGAAAGCATTCCCTCGTCGGTGTCGACGGCGGTGAGCCTGGTGACGCGCGGCGCCAGTGGCAGGCAGGCGGCCCCGGCCCCCGAACCGACATCCAGCACGCTGCCCGCGGGGGCGAGCGCCTCCCATGCCCGCTCGTAGGAGGGGCCCGCCGGAGCGCGGCGGAGCCGGTCCGCGCGGCGCGCGAACACCTGCCGCGGCAGTACCCAGGGGGATTCGGCTACGCCCGCGGTGATGTGGTCAGGGATCGCCCAGGCGGCAAGGTCCTCGCGCCACCGGCTCAGCAGGTCGGTCAGAGGGGCCACAGTGGGGTGCTCCGGCAGGTTCTGGGGGACGCGGGGTTGGTGCATCCCCGCGAGGGCCGGGTGGGTGGTCAGGCGCGCGTCCCAGCCCTGGGCTCACAGATTACCGGCGCTCGTGAGTGCTGGCCGCGCCCCACGCGGTGAGCCGGCGATCCCGGGTGAGTGGCGGGCGCGAGGTCCGCCCGTGGGATGGCGCCGCGGGGGAGAAGCCGTGCCNNCTCTAACCAACTGAGCTACGCCCACCATGGCCATCGGCTGGATGAAGCATAGCGGCACCCAGCGGCTGGACCGAACCAGAATTCATTGCCCGTCCAGCTCCGCCGCTGCTGGCGCCCCGGCCGGCTGGACCGGGCCAGCGGGCCGGCCCTCACCGATGTAGCGGGCAGCGACCTGCCGCGCAGTCGCGGAATCGGGCCCCGGCGGCGGGACGAACACCGTATCCCGGTAGTAACGCAGCTCCCGGATGCTCTCCTTGACGTCGGCCAGCGCCCGGTGACCACCGTGCTTGGGCGGGCTGGCGAAGTAGGCGCGCGGGTACCAGCGCCGGGCCAGTTCCTTTACGCTGGACACGTCCACCATCCGGTAGTGGAGGAACGTGTCAAGTTCGGGCATGTCCCGGGCCAGGAAAGAGCGGTCGGTGGCGATCGAGTTGCCGCACAGCGGCACCTTTCTCGGTTCGCCGATGTGGCCCCGCACATAGCAGAGCACATGGTCCTGGGCTTCCGCCAGGGTCACCCCGGCGGCCAGTTCGCTGAGAAGCCCAGACGTGGTGTGCATCTCCCTGACCACGTCCGCCATCTGATCAAGCGCCTCGGCGGGCGGCTTGATCACCAGATCCACACCCTCGTCGAGCACGGCCAGTTCGCCATCGGTGACCAGGCAGGCGATTTCGATCAGGGCGTCACGGGCCAGATCGAGTCCTGTCATCTCGCAGTCGATCCACACGAGCCGGTCGTTCATTCCCCCAGCCTAGGGTGTTGGCTGGCCCACTCGGCCACACTCACCCCTGCTGGCGGCGAAGCGCCCGGCCGCCGCGCACCTCCTGGGCGCTGCACTGATGCGGCTGCTCACCTGCCCAGCAGCGCGCTGATGTGGTCCGGGGCGGGAATGTCCGGGCGCAGAGCCGGGTCCGCCTGCGGCGGCCCGAACGTCAGGGCGGCCGGGACCACCCCGGCCCACACCGGGGAGGCGAGGTCAGCCGGCTCGTCTGCGGGCGGGCCTGTGCGGATCTTCACCGATGCCTCGGCGAGTGGCAGGGCCAGGACGGCGGTAGCGGCCAGTTCCTTACGCGAGGGCGCGCGTACGGCCGCCCAGCGGCCGGGGATCAACTGTTCGGTGACGGCCTCCAGGGCCGCGAGGCGTTCGGCGTGACCGGTGACGGTCGCGGCGGTTCCGTACACCACTGCGCTGCGGTAGTTGACCGAGTGGGTGAAGACCGCCCGGGCGCAGACCAGGCCGTCGAGGTGGGTGACGGCGACGCAGACCGGCTGCCCGTCAGCGGCCAGGAGGCTCCGGTTGGCCGAGGACCCATGCAGGTACAGGGTGTCCCCATGGCGGCCGTAGGCGGTTGGCAGGACGACCGGCGAACCATCGATCACCACCCCGAGGTGGCAGATCATCCCGGCGTCGAGCACGGCGTACAGTTCGGCCCGGTCGGTGCGGGCGCGGTCAGCGTGGCGGCGGATCCGGGTGCGGTTGGTGACGGACAGCGGGTGTGCGGCATTCATGATGGCCACGCTACCGACCAAGTGGTCTGATAAGAGTAGCCACTTGACGGGGGAGAATGAGAGACCACTATGCGCGGTGTGGCGGTGGAACTCCCGCTGACCGCTAGCCGGGCCGACCCGGCGGCGCTGACCGTCCAGATCGCCGGCCAGTTGCGGAAAAACCCGGTCGTCATCCTGCCGACCGGCAGCGTCGAGCAGCACGGCCCGCACCTGCCCTCCGGCACCGACGCCTTCGCCGCGCGAGTGATCGCGCACGCCGTGGCCGAGGGCACGGCCCGGGCCTCGCGCGAGGTGGATCTGAAGGTGGACGGCGAGATCGACGCCGCGCATGCCGCGCACCCGGCCGGCGATCATGAGGTAAGCCTGCGCAGCTCTCTGCACACCACGGCCTTCACCGCCAGGTACGCGTTTTTGCCGAAGCGGCGCAATCCGCTGCTGGTTCCGGTGACGCCCAGCGAGCGCGAGGCCTTCGACTACGAGCTACCCGCGGGCGCCCAAGCTCGTCTGCCCGCCGACACGCATCTGCAAACGCCCTTCGGCAGCGTGGATGTGAGCTATCGGCTCGACGGTGTCAATCTTCGGGTGGGGACCTACGCGGAGCTCATTCCGCAAACGGTGGCGGCCGCCGACTATCCGGCCTTCCGGGCATTCTGCAAGTCGGCTGACCAGGCCCTGCAACGCGGAGTTGTGATCGCGCTGCCATGAAAGAATCTTCCAAGACGACGCACTTCCGGCCAGCGCGCTGCGCCTGCGGCGTGCTCCTGCTGATGATCGCAGGTGCCGCCTTGGCTGCCTGTGCAGCCCGACCCGCGAGCGACCTCTCCTCGCACAATCCGAGCGACGCTGCGGCGGCGCTGGCGGAGAGCTCGCAAAATCTGTTCCTGCGTGCGCCCGCGCAGGCGAAAGAGTAGGAACGGATCCTCGTCAAAACGTTCGCCCAGGATGTAGTGCGCAGCGGCAACGTGTTTGCAAGGGTTGGACCAATCCGGGCAGGAACAGTCGGTCGCCAGATCACCGCCTTTGTCGGGAAACAGGCTGACGCCGGCGGCTTGAAAAGCCTGTTCGATACCGTGCGGCATTTCTCCGGCGAGCAGTTGAGCGGTGAAAATAGCCTGTTCGGCCAGCGCGTCGATCACTTTTTCCCATTGCGCGTCGGTGAGCGGGGAAACCTGGATCGTGACCTTGTACGGGTTGGGGCGCGATCCCTGCACGCGGGCACGGATGCCGCCTTCGCTCTCCTCAATCGAACGCACCTGCCCCTTGCGCGCGTAGCTGCGCCCGCGCGCCAGCCGCCTGGAATCCACCAAGCGCTCCATCGCCTGGATCCAGCGCGTCGCCCACCAGTTCTTGGCGAAAGCCCCGCGTTGGCTGCGCGCTTTAATGCCATCGTCCACTTCAATCGGACGGGTGGGTTCGTAGTAGAAGTCGTAGTAGCTGTATTTCCTGCGGGCCATCACCGCCTCCTCAGCTGCACTACTTCGCTCAGCTCTTTGGTGCTCAACTCGGTCAGCCAGTTCTCGCCGCGACCGACGACCGCTTGCGCCAGGCCCTTTTTGCTCTCGATCATATCGTCAATCATCTCTTCCAGCGTGCCGGTGGTGACAAATTTATGCACCTGGACGTTGCGCCTCTGGCCAATGCGGAAGGCGCGATCGGTGGCCTGGTCTTCGACGGCCGGATTCCACCAACGGTCGAAGTGGAAAACATGGTTGGCACGCGTCAGGTTCAGGCCAGTACCACCGGCTTTGAGGGAGAGGATGAAAATGGGCGGGGCATGGCTCTCCTCCTGAAAGCGGCGCACCATGCGGTCGCGGGCTTTGGCCGGAGTGCCCCCGTGCAGGAATTGGGTGGCCACGCCCAGCGCCGGTGGCAGGTACCCGGCGAGCAGGCCGCCCATCTCGGCGAACTGGGTAAAGATCAGCGCCCGGTCGCCCACCGCCAGGATTTCCTCGAGCAGCTCGCTCAGGCGCTCGAGTTTTCCGCTGCGTCCGGCCAACTTC
>DPMS01000742.1 GCA_003541285.1 Actinomycetota bacterium | reverse complement strand
GGCAGCGGCCACCTGATCTGCACCGTGTCCGCGGCCGGGCTGCTGACCATGCTGGGCGCTGCCCCGTACTCGGCGACCAAGCACGCCGCGCTGGGCTTCGCCGAGTGGCTGGCGGCCACCTATGCGCACCGGGGGATCACGGTGCAGGCGATCTGCCCGCAGGGAGTGAACACACCCATGCTGGCCGGGAGCCCGCGTGCCGCCGGGATGATCCTCGGCGCCTCCGCGATCACGCCGGAGGCGGTGGCGGATGCGGTGATGGCCGGGATCGCCGAGGGCCACTTCCTCATCCTGCCCCACCCGGAGGTGGCCGCCATGTACGCGGGCCGGGCCACCGACCCGGGCCGCTGGCTGCGCGGCATGAACAAGCTCCAGCGGAAAATCGAGGAAGTTTCCTGAGCTGGATGGCCAGCTGGCCACGACGCGCACCCGCCGCGTAACAGTGAAGTACCGAACCTGTCTGACCTGTGACTATACGGGCCACGATCCTGGCATGCTATCGGACATGGATCACGCTGGCACGGGGATGCTTCATCACATCGAGTTCTGGGTGCCTGACCTGACCAGGGCCGAGGCCAGCTGGGGGTGGCTGCTCGGGGAGCTGGGCTACCGCGTCTACCAGGAGTGGCCCGAGGGCAAGAGCTGGCGGTCGGGTGTCACCTATATCGTCATCGAGCAGTCGCCGGACCGGGTCGCGGGCCGGCACGACCGATGCCGGCCAGGACTGAACCATCTCGCTTTCCACGTCGCGTCCCAGCAGGAACTGGGCGATCTTGTCCTGCACGCGCCCGATCACGGCTGGCGGCTGCTCTACCCCGACCGGCACCCGTTCGCGGGCGGGGACGACCACTTCGCCGCCTACCTGGAGAACTGGGACGGTTACGAGGTCGAACTCGTCGCGCCGTCGGCCGCGCCGCGGCCTGCTGCCGCCCCGCCTGCTGCCGCCCCGCCGGACGCGGCCCCGCCCGCCTGACGCGGTACCNNCCGGGGTGATCGCGGTGGGCCCGTGCCTTCGTGGGGCCGGGACCCACCGCGACCGTGCGCGGCGGCGGTTAGCCGCCGGGCCTGATGGCAGCCTCCAGCCGCAGATCCCGGGAGGATCTGCCCACTGCGATCGTGAACAGGCCCCCGGGCCACGACCAGCCAGCTGACGCCTGGTCGTAGACGGCGAAGACCCGGGCCGGCACCGTGAGCACGACCTCTGCCCGCTCGCCGGGCGCCGCGGTTACCGTACCGAACGCGCCGAGCACCCGCACCGGTCGGCCCCGGCCTGCCGCCGGGCCGCCCACGTAGGCCTGGACCACCTCGCGGCCGGGCCGTGACCCGACATTGCGGACCGTCACCGTGACGCGGACATCCTCACCGGGCACCAGACCGGGCCCCGCCACCGACACGGCCTCGTAGGCCCACTGCGTGTAACCAAGCCCATGACCGAACGCGAACATCGGCGTGATGCCGGCCGCGTCGTAACCGCGGTAGCCGATGAGCAGCCCTTCGGCGTAGTCGATGCGGCCGTTCCGGGGAATGGCGTGCAGGACCGGGCAGTCGGACTCGCGGGCGGGCAGGGTGACCGGCAGCCGGCCACCCGGCTCCGCCCGCCCGGTCACGACGTCGGCGAGCGCCTCGCCCATGGCCTGGCCGGGCAGCCAGGCGTAGATGATGGCGGCCACGTCGTCAGCCCAGGGCATCAGCACCGGCATGCCGGCATTCACCACGACCACGGTGGCGTCGTTCACCGCGGCCACCCGGGCGACCAGTTCGTCCTGCCGTCCCGGCAGGACGAGGGTGTCCCGGTCGAATCCCTCGCTCTCGGCCGCCTCGGCGGAGCCGACCACCACCACCGCGGCGTCGCAGCAGGCCGCCGCGTGCACCGCCTCCGTGATCAAGATGTCCTCGTCCACGTCCGCCGCGATCCCGAGCCGGACCGCAAGCGGGCCGTCGCCACCCTCGGCGGGCCGGAAGTCGAGCATGATGTCCGCTTCCTGGCCGGCCTGGAGGCTGACCGCTGCCCGCACCTCACCCGGCCGGGTCATGGTCAGCACCGGGTCATCCGGGACAGGCGTGACCGTGTCGGCGACCATGGTGCCGTCCACGGTCAGCGTGAGATGGCCGACCCCGGCAACCCCGATCAGGTGCGGCCCGGTGGTCGCGGCGCGGAACCGGGTGAGCAGGACGACGCTGCCCGGCTTGTCCCAGCCCACGCCGGGGGGCAGTCCCTCGTCCCACCACGCGAGTTCGGTGGCGGTGCGGTGCTCGTGCCCGATCAGTGCCCCGTCGCCGTCCCGGAACTCCAGCCGCAGCCCCGGCTCGCCGGTCTGCGGGTCGCTGATCGATCCGGTAGCCGGCCCGGGCACGGCGGTCCAGGTACGGCAGCCCTGCGCCACGGTGACGGTGGCGCTGCCTGCCAGGGCGGCCGGCAGCGCGGCGGCCGGGGTGGAAACCGTCACCGGCGCCACCGCCGCGCTTCCCCCGCCCTGGATCACCGGATGGACCGCGTTGGGCCCGACCAGGGCGATGCTGCCGATGGTGCCGGCGTCGAAGGGGAGCACCGTTCCTTCGTTGCGGAGCAGGACGAAGGAGGCTGCCGTGGCCCGGCGCACCAGGTCCGGATCGGCCAGCACGGCCGGGCCTGGGCCCGGCTTGCCGTCGAGTCCTGGCACGCTGGCCGGGGTGGCCAGGGCGCCGACCCGGTGGGCCAGCCGCAGAATCCGGGTGAGCTTGTCGTCGATCAGGGCTTCGGGCACCAGCCCGTCCAGTACCGCCTGGACCAGGTCAGCCCCCCAGGGGCCGTCCGGGCCTGGCATCGCCAGGTCGAGCCCGGCCACCGCGGTCGGCACCGTGGTCCTGGCCGCGCTCCAGTCCGAGACGGCCACGCCGTCGAACCCCCATTCCCCCTTGAGGATCTTCCGCAGCAGCCAGGCGTGGCCGGTGGCGGGGGTGCCGTTGACCGTGTTGTAGGCGGCCATGACCAGCCCGGTGCCCGCCTCGCGCACGCAGGCCTCGAATGGGGCCAGGTACAGTTCGCGCAGCACCGGCTCGGAGATGACCGCGTTGTAGGTCCACCGCCCGGTCTCGGAGTCGTTACCGACGAAGTGCTTGGTGGCCGCCGCCACGCCGGCCGCCTGCAGCCCGCGGACGTAGGCGACGGCAATCCGGGCGGTCAGGACCGGATCCTCGGAGAAGCACTCGAATCCGCGCCCGCCCAGCGGTGTCCGCATGAGGTTGATGGTGGGTGCCAGCAGCACGTCGACGCCTTTGCTGCGCGCCTCGGCACCGAGAGCGGTGGCCAGTTCGGTGATCAGCCCGGGATCCCAGGTGGCACCGCACGCGGATGGGCAGGGGAGGCTGGTCGATGGAAGACGTTCATCCTTGGTCACCCCCCGTGCCCCGGAGGGGCCGTCCGAGAAGATCATCGGCCGGAGGCCGAGGGCGGGGGAGCCGTGGGTCCGCCAGCTGGCCGCACCGGTCAGCAGGCGCACCTTCTCCGGCAGGGAAAGCGCGGCGATCAGCTCCGGCACCGTCGGCGCCGGTGTGCCCGGTGCGGGTGCCGCGCCGCTGGTCGTTGCCGTCGGGTGAGGGGTGTCGGCAGGGCCGGTGGTCATCGGCTGCCGTGCCCGGTCGTCTGGGCACCTGCCCGGCCGGTTACCCGGCCGGGCAGGATAAGCCCCGCATGCGCGGTTCTCATGTGTGCAGTTGTCGTCCTTTCTCGGGCCGGCCGTCGGCTATGAGGCCGGCTTGAGGTGCAGGACGACTTGCTCCAGGTACGGGCTGTTCGGCACCGGCGTCATGTAGGCGTTGCCGTTCGTCGGCCAGCCGGTGTAGTTGCGGGTCGAGATCTCGCTCCAGGCTGCGCCGTACAGCAGCGGCGTCATCGGGACCTCAGCCGACATGACGTGCTGGAGCGAGGTGATGGCCGCCTTCTGAGCCGCCGGGTCGTTCGTGCCTGCGAACTGGGCCAGCGCGGCCTGGGCCGCCGTGCTCTGGAACCGCCCGTTGTCACCGGCGGCCGGCTTGCCGACCGGCGCGGAGAACGTGTGATCGATCCAGTTCTCGTAGTAGTAGAACGGGTTCGGGCCCTGGTTGCTCCAGTGGATGGTGGAGTCGAATGTCCCGTTGTTGAAGTCGGCCTGCCAGGCGGTCGGGGACCCGTTTCCGTCGACCTTCACGTTGAACCCGAGCTTGTTGAGCTGGGACGCGATGAGCTGGTCGTCGGTGTAGTAGTCGGTGTAGGCGATCGGGTCGGTGATCGAGAACGTGATCTGCTGGCCGTTCTTGGTCCACTTGCCGCCGACCTTGCTGTAGCCGTCGTGGGTCAGGATGCTGGCCGCCTTGGCCGGGTCGCCGGCCGGTGGCAGGTCGCCCTGCACCGAGGGATCAAGGTAAGTGTTGTCGATCGGCAGGAGCAGGCCGCCCGATGACGTCGCCGGGGCCTCGTAGCCCGATTCGCCCTGGGTGGCAAGCTGCTGCCGGTTGATGCCGTAGCCGATCGCCTGCCGCACGGCGGGATCGTTCAGCGGCGCCTTGGTGACGTTGAACCACAGGGTGACCACATTGTTGGCGGCGAAGTAGGGCGAGCTACCGAGCCAGGTGGTGTTGTTGGTGCTCTTGCTCAGGTAGTTGGAGCTGAGGCCGGGCCCCAGGTTGCTGCCTGCCCAGTCGATCTGGCCGCTGGCGATCGGCGGCACCAGGTTGGCGTTGCTGCTGTAGAACGGGAAGTCGACCGCGGAGACCTTGACCGCGCTCTTATTCCAGTAGCCCGGGTTCTGCTTGAGCAGGAAGCCGTGCGAGGAGTACGTCCGGAGCAGGTACGGCCCGGTGCCGACCGGGTTCGGGTCGGTGTAGGTCACCGGGTTGCTGACCGAGCCCCACACGTGCTGCGGGACGATGTAGACCTGCCCGATGAGGAACAGGTTGGCGAACTGCGGTGTGGCGAAGTTCAGCGTGACCGAGGCCGGGCTGCTCGCCGTGGCGCTGGTCACCAGCGGCGCGCTCGCGGTGTAGAGCGCGGGGTTCTTCTTGACCAGGTTGTAGGTGAAGGCGGCATCGCTGGCGGAGAACGGCTTGCCGTCGCTCCACCTGACTCCCGAGCGGATCGGGATGGTCAGCGTCTTGCCCCGGTTGGACCAGGCCGGTGGCCCGGAAGCAAGGACAGGCACCGGCGGCTGGGTGGGGTTCATCACATTGAAGATGTAGAGCGGCTCGTAGATCAGCCCGGTTGCCTGGGCCGAGAATCCGGTGGCGCTCTGGACGTAGGGATTGAAATTCTGGCTAGGGCTGGTGACCGAGGTGCTCTCGATGACCAGCGTCTTGCCGCTGCCGGCTTGCCCGGAACCGTTCGATGAGCTCGAACTCGAGCAGGCCGCGATGCCCAGGCCGAGGATGCCCACGGCCGCGAGGCCCTTCAGGACTGCATGTTGCATTGCTTAAACTCCATTGTGCCCGGCCGGCTCATCGCCGGCCTCACTTGACTGACCATGACGGGGTCTGGAAAAGGGTGGATGGCGCAGGGTCGGCCGGGTTGGCGTTTCCTGCTGGTGGATCGGGTCTTCCGCTAGCTAGGCCGGAGGGGCATCGGGTCTCCTTTCCTCTGCGGCCGCTGCCACGGCCGGGTGGTCTGGTGAATGCAGCCAGCAGGCGCTGACATGCCCTGGTGCGACCTCGACCGGCGGCGGCAACTGCGAGCAGACCGCCATCGCGTGCGGGCAGCGCGGATGGAACCGGCATCCCGCTGGCGGCGCGAGCAGGCTGGGTACCGCGCCGCGTCCGGAGATCTGCGCTGGTTCCGGCCGGTCGGGGTCGGGTGCGGCGCTCAGCAGGAGCTGGGTGTAGGGATGCCCCGGCTGATCAGTAACCGAGATGGCGGGCGCCGACTCCACAATGCGCCCGGCGTACATCACCGCGACGTTGTCAGCCAGATACCGGGCCGACGCGATGTCGTGGGTGATGTACAGGATCGTCATGCCTTCGGTTTCACGCAGGTCAGCTAGCAGATTGAGAATGCCGAGGCGGATGGACACGTCCAGCATCGACACCGGCTCGTCGGCGAGCAGGACCCGCGGCCGCGCCGCGAGCGCCCGGGCGATCGCCACCCGCTGCCGCTGCCCGCCGGATAGCTCATGCGGGTATTTGCGCAGGAACTGGCCCGGCGGGGTGAGCGCGACTCTGCGCAGCAGGCTGGCGAGTGAGTCCTCCAGGGTCGCCGACGCACCCAGCCCGTGTACCTTCAGCGGCCTGGTCAGGTGGTACCGCACGTCGTGCACCGGGTTGAGCGATGCGAACGGGTCCTGCAGCACCATCTGCACCTGCTGTGCGTACCGCTGCCGCCCGCTCCGGCCCGGGGGCACCGGCTGGCCGTCCAGCAGGAGCAGACCCGAGGTCGGTTTCAGCAGCCGGGCGAACAGCCGGGCGAGTGTCGATTTGCCGCAGCCACTCTCGCCGACGATTGCGGTGATGCTGCCGCCGGGCAGCGTGAGCGAGACATCGTCCACCGCGTGGACCACGGCGCCGCCCCGGCCGGCCGGGAAGTGCTTGGTGATCCCGCGGACCTGAAGCACGCTGGCGCCGGCCGGCGCAACGGCTGGCCTGCCGCTGTCCGTCGCGTCTTGCCTGGCTGACGTCGTCATTGCGGGGTCCTCGTCGGGTCAGGTGCCGTTGCGTCCTTGCCCCGCGGAACGGCTGCTGTCAGCGGTGCCGGCCCGGGCGGCTCTGGCCCGGTTCCGGTCCCGGGCACGGGCCCGGTTCCGGTCACCGGCTGTTGCCCGGCTCCGGTCCCCCGCTCTGGTACGGCCAGTTCCGCCGGGACGTCATGTGTCCCGTTCTGCAGCCAGCAGGCCGCGGTCCGCTCACCAGCACGGCCGAGCGGGACGGCTGCGGGGACCTGCTGCCGGCACAGGTCCATGGCGAAGCCGCAGCGGGGGTGGAACGGGCAGCCTGGCGGTGGGGTGCGCAGGTCCGGGGGTGATCCCGGGATCCCGGTCAGCGGTTTTCTGGCACCGTGCAGCGGCGGGAAGGAGTGCAGGAGCCCCAGCGTGTAGGGATGCCGCGGGGCGCGGTACAGGTCGGTGGCGGAGGCCTGCTCGATCAGCCGCCCGGCGTACATGACCGCTATCGAGTCGGCCAGCTCGACCAGCAGGGAAAGGTCGTGGGTGATGAAGAGGACGGCGAAGGAGAGCTGGTGCTGCAGGGCGGCGAGTCCGGTCAGGATCTCCCGCTGGGTGACGACGTCCAGCGCCGTGGTCGGCTCATCCATGATCACAACAGCCGGCTCCAGGGCCAGCGCCATGGCGATCATCACCCGCTGTCGCATGCCACCGGAGAGCTGGTGCGGGTAATGACCGAGATGGTCCGGCGAGATCCCCACCATTTCTAGCAGCTGGGCAGCCCGCCGCACCCGGGCCGCCTTGTCCATCCGCTGCTGGTGTGCCCGGAGTACGTCAATGAGCTGGGCACCAACGGTGATCACCGGGTTGAGCGCGTGCATGGCGCTCTGCATCACCACGGCGATGCGGGACCAGCGCAGTTCGCGCAGCCGGCTCTCGTCCGCGGCGAGCAGGTCGATGGTGCCCGCCGGCCCCGCCGCGCTGCCGGCTGCGGTGCCGGAATGCAGCAGGACCTGGCCACCGGCGATGACACCGGGTGCGCGCAGCAGCCTGGTGATCGCGTAGGCGAGGGTGGACTTGCCGCTGCCGCTCTCGCCGGCCAGTCCCAGCACGCTGCCGCTCACCAGCGTGAGGTCGGCGTCGATGACGGCGTGTACCGCATCGGGCCCGAGCCCGTAATCCACCCGCAGCCCGTACACCTCGATCAGCGGTGCACCCACCGCGCTGATGGCAGACTGGCGCGTCATCGAGTGCCTGCCTGGTCGCTGGTGACCGGCCGCCGCATGACCGGGGTGACGCCGAGTGCGGAGCGGGTCGGCAGGCCCGCCCGCCGTGCCCGCCGCCGGGTGAGCCCGGCGGCCCGCAGCCGGGGGTTGATGAACTCGTCGATGCCGAAGTTGAGCAATGCCAGCGACGTTCCCAGCAGCGCGACTGCCAGCCCTGGCGGGATGTACCACCACCAGTACCCACTGACCTGGGCGTTCACCGATTGCGCCCAGAACAGCATGCCGCCCCAGCTCCAGTGCGGGTCGATGTTCACCAGGCCGAGGTAGGCGATGGCGGTGTAGGTGCCGACGCCGTACAGCACGGTGAACAGGAACGAGGACGCGATGATGGGCAGCAGGTTGGGCACGATCTCCCAGCCGATGATCCGGGCGGTGCTCTCGCCGGTGAGCCGGGCTGACTCCACATAGTCCCGGTTGCGCAGCGAGAGGGTCTGCGCGCGGAGCACCCGTGCGCCCCAGGCCCAGCCCGTCAGCGCGATGATCGCGCCGGTCAGCAGGTCGTTGCTGGAGCTGGGCAGGAAGCCGAAGATCACGATCAGCAGCGGCAGCGCGGGCATGACCAGGAAGATGTTGGCGAGCATCGAGAGCAGGTCATCGGCCAGCCCGCCAAGATAGCCCGCGGCGACGCCAACCACGACCGAGATGACCGTCGCCACGATGCCGGCCAGGAACGCGACGAGGATGGTGCTCCGCCCGCCGACGAGCATCTGGGACAGGACGTCCTGCTGGGTCTGCGTGGTGCCGAGCCAGTGTGCCGCCGACGGCGGGTGCGGGGTCCCGCTCAGCGCCAGGTCGGCCGACGGGTCGTAGGGAGCCAGGCTGGGGCCCACGATGGCCAGGATCAGGAAGGCGATGAGCAGGCCGAAGCCGATCAGGACCTTGGGTGAACGGGGCAGCCGGACCCGGCGCACCCGCAGCGGCCGGGCGGGTCCGGCCGCGGTGACTGCCGGCTCGTTGACGGTGATGGCCATCGCTACGCCTCCTGCCGGGTGCGCGGATCGAGGAGCAGGTAGGCGAAGTCGGCGAGCAGGTTGGCGGCCAGCACCGCAAGCGTGATGATCAGGAAGATGCCCTGCATCAGCGGCGCATCGTGATTGATGACTGCCTGGTACAGCACGAAGCCGATCCCTGGGTACGCGAAGACGATCTCGGTCAGCAGAGCGCCGGAGATCACGAACCCGATCGCCAGCGAGAAGCCGGACACGCTCGGCAGGACCGCGTTCCGTGCCGCGTACCAGATCACCCGGCGTTTGGGAAGGCCTTTGGCCTGCGCGATGAGCACGTAGTCCTCGTCCATGGTGGTGAGCATCTGATTGCGCATGCCGACGGTCCAGCCGGCCGCGGAGGCGACGACGATCGTGAGGGCCGGCAGCAGCGCGTGGTCGACCACATCCAGCACGTGCCCCGGCGCCAGGCCGGTCTGGTAGTCGAGCTGGTTCTGGCCCAGTCCGTAGGGGAACCAGCCGAGCTTGACCGAGAACAACTCGATGGCCAGGAAGGCGAGGAAGAAATACGGCGCCGCCTGGAAGAACGTGGTGACCGGCAGCAGGTTGTCCAGCCAGGAACCGCGGCGCCAGGCGACCAGGACGCCGATCACGGTGCCGATCATGAAGCTGATCACGGTAGCGGTGCCCACCAGCGCGATCGTCCACGGCAGCGCGGTGGCGATCACCGAGGTGACCGGCGCCGGATAGGAGCTGGTCGAGATGCCGAGGTTGCCGTGCAGCAATTCCGCCCAGAACTGGGCGTACTGCGTCGGCAGGCTGGCCGGGTTGTCGACGCCGTACAGCTTCTCCAGCGCCCGGAGCGCCTGCGGGCTGCCCATCTGGCTGCCCGCTTTGGCGAGCACGGCGTCCAGCGCGTTGCCTGGCATCAGCCGCGGGATGAGGAAGTCAATGGTGATCGCGATCACGAACGTCAGCGCGTAGAACGGCAGCTTGCGGGCTAGCATGCGCATGACGTCCTCCTATCCCGCGGTCGGCCGCACGGCCGGGCCTGGGGTGCATCCGCAGCTCTCCCGGCGGATGAGGGTGGTGGGCAGCATGACGTTGCGCCCGGCCGCCTCGCCATCGCGGACCATGGCATACAGGGCCTGGAAGGCGGTGGCGCCGAGCTGCTGGATTGGCTGCCGCACGGTGGTCAGCAGCGGCCGCAGGTGCCGCGCGACCGGGATGTCGTCGAAACCGGTGACCGCGATGTCCCCGGGAACGTCGAGCCCGTGCTGGGTCAGGGCGTGCACGACGCCGAGTGCGGTCTGGTCGTTCGCGCAGGCGATGGCCTCGGGCAGGACGGCCTCCTCGGCGAGCAGCCGCTCGATCACCCGGGCACCGCCGGCCGCACAGTAGTTCCCCTGCCACTGCGGGCCGTCGGTGAAGGCCGCGCCGGACGCGGTCACCTCCGCCCCGAAGGTGGCGTGCCGTGCGATGTTGTCCGGGCTGGTCGCATGCCCGCCGAGGTAGGCCAGCGTTCGGAAGCCGTGGTCGCGGACAAGGTGGCGGACCAGTTCGCGCATGCCGGTGACGTTGTCGCCGCCCACGTTGGTCGTGCTGGGGCTCTGCACCCCCGCCAGGGTGACAATCGGCACCTGCCGGGAGAGCCGGGCCAGCTGGTCCGGGTCGAGGACCTGGTCGTGCAGGATCAGCCCGTCACTCTTGCGGGCCAGCGCGAAGATCCGCCTGCTGTAATCGTGGTCGTCCACGTCGACGGAGCAGACCAGCAGGCTGAAGTCGCGGTGCTGGGCGGCCACCTCGATGCCCCGGTTGATGAGATCGGGGAACTGGAGGCTCTCCTCCTCATCCGCGAATATGCCGCCATCGGCCATGGTCACCGTCGGACGGCGGATGACGACGCCGACGACTTCCTTGAGCCTGGCGCTGAGCGCCCGCGCGGCACCGTCAGGGATGAAGCCAAGCTCGGCGACGGCCCGCTCCACCCGCTCCCGCGTGTCTGGCAGGGGGTTGCGGCGGCCGTTGAGAACTCGCGAAACGGACGCGATCGAGACACCGGCGGCCCGCGCGACATCGTAGATGGTCGGCTGGCCGTTCCCCGGATCGCTGTTGTCCACCGGCAGGCTCCTTTGCGCCACCGGGCCGCCTTGGCGGGCCGTCAGGTAAGTCGGGTAAGCGCTTACCAAGCGTTGACGCGAGCGTATTTCGGCTCTGGGGACCGCTCAAGACCTGGGCGGCTCCGTTACCAGAACGTGATATAAGAGAACATGCTGTGACCGGCCAGCCAGGGCGTTCTGGCCGGGCCTCCCCCTCGGTACACCCGGTCGGCCCGGGTCGCGTTCAGGGGCGTTCTGGCCCGGTACCGGGGGCTTCTGGCTGCCCTCCCCGGGCGAGGGCCGGAAAATCAGGCGTGGTTTCGACGGTTTAGGGCCTAGCCGAAACAAGCCTGTAATGCGTGCGCCCGCACCATCTTGGACCGTGTCAGCGGTGTAACCGCCGGGAAACGTGTCCGAAACCCGCACATGGGAAACATGAAGCGTCCTTGACCGGCACCTGGTGGACGGTCGAGCCCTAGAGAGGCGGGAGAGCAGTGGTTCCCTATCCCCATTGGCTGAATGCCGGAGACAACTCCTGGCAGATGACGGCCGCTACCCTCGTCGGCCTGATGAGCCTGCCCGGCCTGGCCGTCCTGTACGGGGGCCTGGTGCAGCGCAAGTGGGCTGTGAACACCATGATCATGGCGTTCAGCGGGTTCTGCATGGTCCTGATCGTGTGGGTCCTGTGGGCCTTCAAGATGGGCTTCGGCGAGCCGTGGATCGGCACGTTCCTGGGTAAGCCGGGCACCGTGCTCGGTGCCCTGTCGGAACAGGGCCGGGCGAACGTCCCGCTGGTGGGGAGCGGTCCCAGTTCTACCTTCCCCGGCTTCCGCTTCCCGCAGTCGTCGCTGGTCTACTTCCAGTTCGTGTTCGCGGCGATCACGCCGCTGCTGTTCCTGGGCAGCGTGGTCGGCCGGATCAGCTTCAAGGTATGGCTGATCTTCGTGCCGCTGTGGTCCACCTTCGCCTACGCGGTCAACGCGTTCCTGCTCTGGGGCGGTGGCTGGTGGGCGGCGCATGGCGCACTGGACTTCAGCGGTGGCTATGTGATCCACCTGGCCGCCGGCGTGTCCGGGTTCGTGGCCGCGGCGGTCATCGGGCCACGACTCAAGCGGGACCGCGAGCACGGGGTCCCGAACAACCTGCTGCTCGTCTCGGTCGGCGCGGGCCTCCTGTGGCTGGGCTGGAACGGGTTCAACGGTGGTGACCCGTACTTCGCCGGGGCTGATGCCGCGGCTGCGGTGCTCAACACCAACCTGGCCACGGCCGTCGCCATGATGACCTGGATCATCATGGACATGCTGATCAGCAAGCAGAAGAAGCCGACCTTCCTTGGCGGGGTCAACGGCATGATCGTCGGCCTGGTCGGCATCACCCCGGCGGCGGGCTACGTGAACGGCTTCGGCGCCATCGTGATCGGCTTGGTCGGCTCTGCGATCGTCTGGGTGGCCTGGAACTACCTGAGCAGGGTCCGGCCGTTCAACAGGGTCGATGACGCGCTTGGTGTCGTCTACACCCACGGCGTCGCCGGCCTGGTGGGCGGCCTCCTGGTCGGGTTCCTCGCCGACCCGCACATGATCGTCTACATCGGGCTGGGCAAGAACTCCAGTATCACCACGGCCGGCCTGTTCTACGGGCACCCCAAGCAGTTGCTCATCCAGGCGGGGGCGGCGCTGACCGTCATCGTCTGGGACGCGCTGGTGACGTTCATCCTGCTGCGGTTGATCGGCCTGTTCATGAAGCTGCGGATGCCCGACGAGGTGCTGGAGGTCGGCGACGTGGCAGTGCACGACGAAGAGGTCTACCCGTCCGAGGCCCTCACCCGGGTCGGCTCGGCCGTCACCGCTCCACCACCGCCTATCACAGTCGGGGAGAAGGTCCCCAGCGACAGTTCCTGATCCCGTCTCCGAGTCGGCCAGCCCGGCGGTCTTCCCGCACCATCGGGGAAGACCGCCGGGCTGTCGTTTCTGGGGTGCCGTGACCGACCTCCGTCTCGAACGCGTTCGTCCCCACCCAGGGGATGCCCGGCTGGCCGGCGGCGCTGGCGGCGGTCTTCGCCCCGCCGCCGGTGCTCCTGTACCGGCGCAAGTCACGGGGCTGACCGGTCACGGGGCTGACCGGAATCAGTGGCCGCGGAACGCCTCTTCCAGCCACCACGAGCCACTGCCCGAGGTGACCTTCGCGTCGATGACCAGCGGGCGGTCACGTGGCCCGGCCAGCCACTCCCGTACCGGCCCGCGGTCCCCGGGGCCGCGGACGGTCACCCCCGCGCAGCCGAAGCCGCGGCCGATGGCCGCGATGTCGGCGGGCGGGAACCGGACCGTGCCGAGCGGGTGCCCGTCGGGCCCGAAATGGTGCACCTCGGCCCCGTAGGCCTCGTCGTCGTAGACGACGACCATCAGGTCCAGCCCGAGCCGGACCGCGGTCTCCAGCTCGCTGACGCCCATCAGCGCCCCGCCGTCGCCGAGCGC
>DPMS01000114.1 GCA_003541285.1 Actinomycetota bacterium | reverse complement strand
ATAGTAATCGTACATTCTGGCGACGTTTGCGACGCCCATATCAACACCGGGTGGGCTCTCTACTTCGTCGGGCACCAGGTCTCCTTGGGTCACGGTCAGCGGACGCATAACTGGCCCCGCCGGATGTCTCCCCTCGCGAGGCTTACGTGCGGGGGGACTCAATTCGAGGAGCCGCGCGCCCGGCAGTCTGCCTTGCCCGGCTGCCCTGCCTTCATCCATTGAGTGCTTGCACCGCATGTGACGATGGTGCAAGGCTGATAGGGCCATCCGGAACGCGCTATTACTGACAAGCGACGCGCTATTACCGATGCTGGTAACGGTGACCGGTGGTGACGTGGCGTAACCTATCCTCATGGGCCAGGCAGAAACAAGACACCTACCGCCAGAGTTCTGGTCCTCTCCTGCCGTCGCCACCGCGCTCGCTAGCTGCGACTTCGCGACCCTGCTGGAGGAAATCCGGCGAGCGCACGGCTGGACGCAGAAGGAGCTTGCCCTGGCGGTGGGGTACTCCCAGAGCTGGGTCTCGAACGTGCTGCGCAGGCAGCAGGTACTGACTGTGGACCAGGTCCGGGAGATATCGCACCGGATCGGGGTACCTGTTCACCTACTCCGGTTCGGTGATCCGGGAGGTGACGATCCGACGAAACGCCGGGACTTCGGCAAGGCAATGGCGCTGGCCCTTGTCCCGCTGCCCACACGGGCGGCAGTAGACGAGACCACCGCCCCGGCCCTGACTGCGATCACGGGCGCACAGCGCCGTCTCGATGCCACGACATCCGCCCGTGAACTATCGCGCGGCGTCGTCGCGCACGTGGAAATGGCCAACCGGCTGCTCGCGCGTGCCGCCAGGACGCCGTTCGCCGCGGACGTGGCCGCTGCGGGCAGTGAGGCAGCAGGATTTGCCGCCTGGCTGCACGCCGACATGTATGACATCGGCACCGCGCGGGCCTATTACCGCATGGCGATCAACCGTGCCCGGCGGGCCGGGCACGACCTGCTCGCCGGGTACATGCTCGGCAGCCTGGCCGCGTTCGAGACCGACGGCGATGATCCCGAACTCGGGCTTGCCCTGCTCGCGGAGGCCCGCGACCAGATAGGTGCCACGCCTCACGCAGCTCCACGGGCATGGCTTGATGCCATCGAGGCACTGAGCCTGGCCGCTGCGCGCCGTGACCGCGAGGATGCCGGGCACGCACTCGCCCGCGCCGCCAAGACGATCGATAAGGACCGGCGGTCAGAACCGCCGCCGTGGCCCTGGGTGTTTCCCTTCGATCACGCCAAGCTCGCCGGATACCGGGCACTGGTCGCCGTCAGGCTCACGCGGCCCGCCGACGCGCTGGCCGCGTTCGCTGAGTCCCTGTCGGCCACCCAGCCCGCCCCCAAGCAGCGCGCTCTTGTCATGCTTGAAGTCGCCGCCGCAGCGTGCCAGGACGGTACGGCCAGGCGTGACAGCGACCGGATCGATGAGGCATTCCGGCTGGGATGCGAAGCGCTCGGGGTAGGCGTCACCTACTCATCGGAGCGTGTCATCGAGCGAGCACGGCGGTTCCGCCGTGACTACGTCGGCCACGCGACCAGCTACGTCCGCGAGTTCGATGACCAGCTCCGGGCAGCCCTGCTGTGACGGCCCGCATGCTCCGCATCGCCATCTCCGGGCACCGCGGCCTGCCCCGCCCCACAGCGGACCTGGTCGACGAGGCCATCCGGACAGCTCTTGCCGAGCACGCGCCGGACGTGACCGGCCTATCCTGCCTCGCGGACGGCGCTGATCAGATCTTCGCCCGCGCGGTCACCGGCCTCGGTGGCAAGCTCGAAGCCATCATCCCGGCCGCCGAGTACCGTGCAGGGCTTCCGGCAGAAGCGCACCCGGAGTATGACAGGCTGCTCGCCCAGGCCACAGCCGTCCGCCGCCTGCCCTTCACCGAGTCAACCCCCGAATCCCACATGGCTGCGAGCCAGCTCATGATCGACGGGGCCGACGAGCTGTACGCGGTGTGGGACGGCCAGCCCGCACGAGCCTACGGTGGAACCGCCGACGTGGTGACGTACGCCCGCGAGCACGGCACACCGGTACACGTGATCTGGCCAGACGGCGCACAGCGTGACTGATGACAAGGCCGGGCAGCGGGCGCGCTTTTGGCGGTCTCGGAAGATCAGCGCGAGCAGGTCGCGCTGTGCCTCCGTCAGCGGTGGCAGGCTGTCCACCACTTCCTTGACGTAGGCGTTCAGCTTGTCCTCATCACGAGGCCGCGCGGCACCGGAGGCGCGGCGGTTTCGCGGCCGTGCCCCGGTTTGTGGACTGCCAGGCTGAGCGGAGCGACGAGAAGGGCGAGCCGTGAAGCGCTCACCTCCGTCCGGGACGGCCCGTCCCGACACCAGACGAGACGGCCGGGACGCCGTCCCGGGCCGGGGACGGCTGTCATGTCCGGGACGCACCTCTCCCTGGCGAACCTCAGGTCGAGCCGGTCGAGCACGGTGAACGAGCCGAACCGCTTGGTCAGTTTCTCGGTGGCGATCGGCAGTGCAGCATCTCGAACACCGCCCGGCATGCCGCTCATCGCTGCTTTCCCCGCTTGCCGACAGAACGACGAACCCGCTGGTCACGTGCTTGTGGGATGTTATGCCCTGGCAGCCGGGACATCACCCGTCGGCAATATCCGGTTCACTGAGAATCCGCCTGCGGCGGGATGTTCAGGAAGGCTGGCCCCTGCCCCGGGCTGGGCGGCGGGGTGCCGAACTGGCCCCCGCCGGCATTGAACCCGCCACCCACATTGAAGGGGCTGGGCCCTAGGGCTAACTGCCACCGGCGCCGAACCGGCCACCCCCCATGGGGGACTGCCCGCCCGTCCCCGGGTTCGGGAACTGTGCCCGCACCATCGGCTGGACGCCGAGAAAGCCGCCAGGCGATCCCGGGCAGCTTCGGCTGGTCATAGCCGAACGCGGCCACACCCTTGGAGCAGCGCTGGACATATTCGGCCCAAGGGTGCAGGATGCGGACACTAGCCGCAATATCACCCGAGTCTCGGATTGGTGCGCTCCGGCGAACGCCCCGCATTGCCGGCCAAGCGTCACGCGTTGTTTTCCTGTACGTGGGAGGGCATTACCAGGCCAGGCCGCCACGCTTCGATATTCGGTGCTCAACGGGGGGTTCGTGACGACAGGGGCATTTCATGAACGACAAGGGGCATCAGGCTTTTCCTGGTGCCGCGCGGACGGGTGGCCGGACACTCGCCGCCCGGGTCGCCGACCGTGACCGCCGCAGGTTCGTCGGGCGGGCCGGCGAACTGTCGTTCCTGGAGCGCTGCCTAGCGGACGACCCGCCGGCGAGCGTCGTGCTCGTCTGCGGTCCTGGCGGAATCGGCAAGAGCGCGCTGCTGCGCGAACTGGCCAGGCGTGCCGAGGCGGGCGGGTGGGACGTTTTCGCTGTTGACGGCCGCGAACTGGCGCCCGACCCGGACGCCCTGGAAGCCATCCTGGCCACCGTCCGGGAGAGCGCCCGGCCGCTGGTGCTGATCGATTCCTTCGAGTGCATGACAGCCCTGGCCGGCTATCTGCGGGCCGGGCTGCTGCCCTCGCTGCCAGACCGCACGGTGGCCGTGATCTCCGGCCGCGGCTCCCCGGATCCGGCCTGGTTCGCCGGCGGCTGGGAGCGCGTGGCGACGGTGCTCGAGGTGGGCGGCCTGCCGGCCCGCGATGCGCTGCGGCTGCTCGAAGTCCACGGCCTCACCGATGAACGCGCTCCCGCCATTGTCGAATGGGCGGGCGGGTCACCGCTGGCGCTCGCCCTGGCGGCGGACACGGTGGCCTCCGACGGCGGCTGGAACCCCGCCGGGGGCATGGACCGACCGGAGATCCTCCGGTCGCTGATCCACCGCCTGGTCGAATCCGACCTGGGCGGGGTAAGCCTGTCAGCGCTCGGTGTGGCCGCGATCGCGCGGGTGACGACCGCCGAACTGCTGCGTGCGGTCCTCCCCGACGGTGACCCCGGGCAGGCCTATGAGCGGCTGCGCTCGTTCACGTTCACCGAACCGCTCGGCGACGGCCTCACGCTGCACGAACTGGTGCGCAAGGCACTGCGCGCCGACCTGCGCCATCGCGACCAGGAGCGGGAGCGCGAACTGCGCCGCCGGATCATCGACCACCTCTACGAACGCGCTTGCCAGGGTGATCCGCTGCTGGTGATCGACATGGCCCATCTGATCGAGAATCCCGCGATCAGGTGGGGGTTCGGCTGGGAAGGGAGCATCAGCTACCGGATCGACAACCTGCGGCCAGCCGATGCCGGGCGGGTCGCCCAACTGCTGGCCGAGCGCCGTTTCGGGCAGTGGTGGGAGCTGACCAGGCGGTTCTTTGAGAAGTCACCGGAACGGGTGGCGGTCGCGCGTGACCGGGAGGACCGGCTGTGCGGCTACCTGGTGTGCATGAGCCCCGCCACCGCACCCGCGTTCGCCCACGAGGACCCGCTGGCGGGACCGTGGCTGGCGCATGCGCGCGGCGACGCCAGGCTGGGTGACTCGGTGCTGTGGCACGATTCGGTGGACTTCACCGACGGCCCGGGGGGCGGGGTGCAGGCGATGCTCGGGATGGCGGGGGTGCTGCGTTCGGGCGCGCGCAACCCGCGTTTTGCCTATATGCCTATTAATCCGAGGAATCCGGGCGCGGTGGAGTTCGCCCAGACCCTTGGTGCCCAGCACCTGCCGGAACTGGACCTTGAGATCGAGGGCCGCCGGGTCGAATGCCACCGGATCGACTACGGTCCCGGCGGGCTGCTCGCCGCGCTCCGCGGGGTTGTGTACGCCGAACTCGGCCTACCCGCCCCGCCCGAGCCGGTGCCGGGCCAGGCCGGCCGGGAGCCACCCGCGGAACTGGCGGCTGTGCGCGAGGCACTGCGCAACTTCCGGGTCCCGCATGAACTCGCGCGCAGCCCGCTCGCGCGGGGCAACGATCCGCAGGAGCGGGCCGAGTCCGTCCGGCGCTTGCTGCGCGGCGCGGCGGAGCACGCCTTCGGGGACAGTGCCAACGAGAAACTCCTGCGCAGTGTGCTGATCAAGGGGTACCTCGACCCTGCGCCCAGCCACGAGCATGCGGCGATGCGCCTGTCGCTGAGCCGCGCCGCCTACTTCCGGCGCCTGCGGACCGCTGTCGAGCGGGTCGCCGAGCACGTGGCCGGGCACCCGCCTGCGCCCGCGGGGACGGCGGGCCCTGCCCTGGCGTCGCTGTCCGGTGAGGACATCCGGGCAGCGAGGTAACGCACCGGCGGCACCCCGCCTGTGCCCCCTCCAGTAAGCCGCGCAGTCCGGCGCCGACCGGTTGCTTCGTGCAGGGGAGGCGCTCAGCGCGGTGAGGGCGCCGGTCACCGGCGGTCAGCCGGTTCTGCAGGCTGGTGGCCGGATCCGGCCAGCGGGAGCCGCACGGTGACCGTGGTTCCCGTGCCCTCTTGTGATTGCACGGCCACCTCGCCGCCGTGGCCGACAGTGATTGCCTGGACGATGGCGAGGCCCAGGCCGGTGCCGGGGATGCGCCGCTCGACCGCGTTCGACGCGCGGAAGAACCGGCTGAACAGGTGCCCGCGGTCCGGCTCGGGGATGCCGATGCCGCTGTCGCGGACGGTCACGACTGCCCAGCCGCCGCCGGCCGAGGCGGTGACCGAGACCTGGCCGCCCCCGGGGGTGAACTTCACGGCGTTGGACAGGAGGTTGATCAGCAACCGGTCGAGCTGATTGGCGTCGCCGTTGACGGCCAGGCCCGGCGGGCATGAGGAGGTGAGGGCGAGCCCGCCGGCCGCAGCCGAGGGACGGACCGCGTCGGCGGCCCCGGTGACAACGCCGGCCAGGTCCACCGGCCCCATCACCGTGGTCCCGGTGCCCGACTCCAGCTTCGCCAAGGTGAACAGGTCATCGATCAGGTTCCGCAGCCGCGTCGCGCCACGCTCGATCGCCGCCAGCATGCGCTGCTGGTCGCTGGTGACCGGTCCCCCTTCCCCGTTGCCGAGCATCTCGACGTAACCCTCGATGCTGGCCAGCGGCGACCGGAGCTCATGCGCAACCGTGGTAAAGAACTCGGTCCTCATGTCGAAGACCGACTTCAGCTCCTCCACGAGGCGCTCTTCCTGCTCGTACAGGCGGGCGTGGTGCAGCCCCCGGCCGATATCGGCGGCGATCGACTCCACCGCATCGATCTCCGGCCGCGTCCACGGACGGCCATGCTGGAAACGCTCGCCGACGATGATGCCGAGCATC
>DPMS01000339.1 GCA_003541285.1 Actinomycetota bacterium | reverse complement strand
GCCGGGGTTTAATCACAAGCTAAGAGCCTCAGGTTCAGGTCCGGGACCGTTCATCGGTGAGTGGAGCCGCTTTGCCCTCATCCAGGCGGTCTTGGAAGACCTGAGTAGCCGCTTCGCGAGTATCCGCGCTGCGCCATGGCCTACCGGACGGCCCGCAGGCTGAAGCGTTCTTGCTGGAGGTGCCAGATGGCGAGAATCGAGGGCCAGATCCTGATCGGCCGGCCGGCGGAGGAAGTGTTCGATTTCGTCGCCGACTCGCGCAACGAGCCGTCGTTCAATCCGGCGATGACCGGTGTTGAGTTGCTCACCCCGCTGCCTATCGGGCTGGGAACCCAGTTCCGCGCACGCATGGGCAGGGCGGGCACGCAGATGCTCGTGGAACTGACCGAGTTCGACCGGCCGCACAGGCTCGGCTCGCGCACAACCAGCTCGATGATGCACACCTCCGGGGCGCTGACCTTTGCCGCCGCCGGCGGCGACGGCACGGTCATGAGCTGGGACTGGCAGGTGCGCCCGAAGGGCTGGATGCGCATGCTTGGCCCGCTGTTCGGGCCACTGGGCGGCCGCATGGAACGCAGAATCTGGACCAGCCTGAAGCGATACCTGGAGAACACCGCGGCCCGGCCGGCATCTCGGCCCGCGCCGTAGCTCCGGTCACGGCGGGCCCCGCCTGACATGCTCGGCGAAGAAGGCCAGCACCCGCTGCCAGGAGTCCGCCGCCGCCTCCGGGTGGTAGGCGCGCCACTGGTCATTGAAGAAGGCGTGCTTGGCGCCCGGGTAGAGCTTCAGGTCGTGCGGGATGCTGGCGGCGGTGAGCTCGGTCTCCAACACCCCGGCCGCCTTGGTGGTGAAGTCCTTGCCCGGCCACGACCCCACCACCGGGCACATGCGGCGGATCGCCTTGCGCGGCTTGGGCGCGGCGCCGTAGAACGGGGCGATCGCGGCCAGCCGGTTATCGGTGCAGGCCCAGGTCAAGACGATGGACCCGCCCAGGCAGAAACCGATGGCGCCGATCCGCGCGGCATCGGCCTCCGGATGGCTGGCCAGCTGCCCGAGCGCGGCCTTCAGCGCCGGGACACCGTAGTAGTCGAGGTTTCCGGCCATCCCGCCGACGAACATGCGCGCCATGCACACCGCCCGGTTGCGGCTCTCGAACAGGTCAACGCGCAGCGCGGCGTAGCCTTCCGCCGCGAACCGGCCGCAGATGTCCCGGATGTTGTCGTTCAGCCCGGCGGCCTCATGGACGACCACCACGCCAGGAAACGGCCCGGGGCCACCTGGGAGTGCCAGATACGACCTGCCAAGCGATTCGGCCCTAATGATCCCAGTCTCGTCTGCTGGCGTCCGATCCGCTGCGAGACCGGCCCGGAACCGGCACGCAAATCGACACCCCAGCCTCAACGGCGACTGTGAATCCGCAGGGCGGAAGCCCTGCACACTGCTCACGAGCCGAACCGGCCATCACTTGACGCCACGCAGAACGACCAGTTCGGGCGCGGCACCGGTGGTCAGGCCGATAACTTGGCTGCCGCGCAGATAACCGCGGGTCGGCGCGCGCTTATTTGGCCGACCTATCACGTCGTCAGCGTTCCGGCCATCATGGGCGTCCACGGCAGGACAGCGAGCGTGCCCTGGGTATTCATGCAGGCCATCATGTCGCGCCAGCGCGCGCACATGCAGCCGGGCGCTCGATGCCAGTTCCTGCGATGAGACTGGTGCGGGCACGTGCTGAGCACGGGCGACGGCCCGTCTTTGCTGGCGCGCCGGTACCGGCCGCACGGTCACCGCGACGAACTCAGCCAACGGAAGCCTCAGGCTGCATCATTGCCGCGTCATCCTCGCTTTGCCGCGCCGATTGCTGGCGGGGCGCAGACCGGTCGCTGCTTACGCTGAACCTGTTCCGGGCTGGCCGGGGCCGCCCGCTGGTCAGCGTGGAGGCAGACATGTCGGTAACGATGCGGGTTCTTGCGTCGGCGGTCCCTGGTGAGCAGGGGTGCCATTTCCTGGTCCAGTGGCGGGACAGCCACGCGATCCAGCACGGCCGCNNGCGGCTACCGCGGGATGCGCCGGGGCGCCGGGCGGCGGTGACGTTCGGCGAGGTCGCGGCGCGGTGGCTGGCGACCAAGCAGGCCACCAGACGGCCCAGCACCGCGGACCTGTATGCCACCGAGCTGCGTACCCACGTGCTGCCCGACATCACCCGCCGTGACGTCCAGGAATGGGTCAACACGCTGGCGGCCTCCGGGCTGGCGCCGGCCACGGTCCGGCACGCCTACCGTGCGGTGTTCAAGTCGGTGCTGAACGACGCGATCGATGACGGGCTGCTGGCCAGCTCGCCGTGCTACCGCATCGAGTTGCCCGCCGTCGCGCTGCCAGTCATCGAGCCGCTGACCCCAGCCCAGATCCTGATCCTCGCGGACCGGATTGACTCCCGGTACCGGGCGATGGTGCTGCTGGGCGCAGGGTGCGGGCTGCGATGGTCGGAGGCCGCAGGCCTGACCCGCGACCGCATCCACCTCGGGACCAGGGCCCAGGTCACCATCGACCGGCAGCTCGCCTACCGGCCCGCCACCACTCGCCGCAGGAGCAATGTCGGCTCACCTTCGTTGTTCGCGCCGCCGAAGACCGGCGCCTCGCGCCGGACATCCCGATGCCGGCCACCGTGGCCGGCGCCCTGCGTGCCCACCTGCGCGCCTACCCGCCCGGCCCGGCCGGCTGCTGTTCACCACCCCCGCGGGGAACGTGCTCAACCCGGCGAACTGGCGGCAGCGGACCTGGCGGCCCCTGATCCGGTCAGCTCCCGGCATCCCGCCCGGGACCACCTTCCACCGGCTCCGCCTACGCCTCGCTGCTCGGCGACGCCGGTCTGCCCGACCACGACATCCAGCTCCGCCTCGGCCACGCCCATCCCGGCGAGATCCGCTGGTACCGTCATCCCTACCCCGACCCGGGAGACGGCCAGGCCACCCGCGAGGCCATCGACACCGCCTTCACCGCTGCGGAAACGGGCCGCGAGCAGGCAGCTGCCTGTTGACTTTGTTGACGGAATAGTTGACGCGCCCCGAGCCGGGCAGCAGGCAGCGTGCACATTTTCCCAGGTCACAGGGCACGGACGGGTGCGCCGCCAGGGACTTGAACCCCGAACCCGCGGTTAAGAGTCCGCTGCTCTGCTATCAGATCAGTGCTCTCCATGCCAGTCTATGCCGGTCCGTGCGGACTTCAGCTCGGATCCCTGCCGATTGATGCCGGTTGCTGACGGGCGGTACCGGGGCAGACGAGCAAACACCGAGCAAACAGCAAGATCATCAACAGTCCCGTCCGGCGACGCCGGAGGGCTGGTGACCGCGAGCCACGCCCACTGCGCCATGTCACGCCGTCGGCACGGCGGCACGTCACCCAACCCCCGCGCGAGGTGCCCGGCGTCCACGCCGGCGATGACCTGGCTTGTGACGACATCCCATTTCGGCAGGAACGGTAAGGGTTCCTCGCCTGCACCTCGCAGCCCGTCGGAGGGACCCGGAAAGGGCGTGACCGGCTACCCGGGCGCTGCGCACTCCGCGATAGAGCCGGACCGGCCGCTTTCACCGAGGGTGACCGGTGAACGGCCAAGGCAGAATGCCAGCTGGAGTAGCCCTGCCGAATATGCGTTGATTAGGCGTCCGGCAACCACCGGCAATCGAAATCTCCATATGCTCTAGCTGGTGTGCTGACTCTCTACGGTTCCTGCTCCTACTGCATACGGCGGGCCGTAGGGCCGAACTTGGCGGGTTTCTCGGTGCCGTTCGGTGGGTTGTCCTATCGGATTCCGGCTGTCAGCGATCGCGTGCGCTCGTATTCGGCTGGGTCGAGGATCCGCCACATCGCCTGGCCAGTGGCGAGGATTCCCCGGGCGGGCAGGGTGACCTCGCCGATACTGGGGTTGGCCGACAGGCGGGCTGGGCGGCCTAGATCGGCGCCGTCGAGGGTGGCGTGCGAGTCGTCGATGTAGTACATCCGGGCCGGCATGAGCGTTCCGGTGTGGCCGCTGGGCATTGTCCCGGTCAGCCGCAGCTGGCCCAGTCCTAGCGCGCTGGCCAGGCGTTCCCGGGCCCGCACGAGCGACGGCCGGCGCCAGGTGGGCAGGGGCATCGCCGCGCTGATGGTGTTGAGCACGTCAAGGAGCCAGGTGGAGGTCGCGCTGAGCGTCCACTCCAGGGCGGGTGAGTCCATGCTGACACGAAGCGTCGCCGGGCCTTGCCAGGAGAGCCCGATGCGGGCGTACCCCGTGTAATGGCAGGCCGGGCCGTAATAGCGGGGGCAGGCGGTATCGAGTTGTGGCCCGTCAACATGGATCGACCAGCGGCCCGCTGGGTCGCGGTGCCACACGGTGCGGTAGGGGCCGAAGTCGCTTTCCGGGAAGACGCGCAGCGCGAGCACGTGACCGGAGCCGAAGGGCAGGCCGAAAACGCCCCAGCCTCTGACATACTCGTGGCCGGCCCAGGGCGCGCGGCCCCGCACCGCCGGAAGGTCCGACAGTTGGACGGCCAGCCTCGCGGCGGCCTTTCCTGGCATGGGACTCACCTCCCGTTCACGGGTCTGCGATGTGACACGTGCCGCGGCGCGCGGCTCATCTGGGCCGGCCGGCCCTCGCCGGTTCTGGGCGCCGGGCGCCGCGCACGAATCGCCCGGTGCCCGGACCCACGCCGCATGTGCGGTGGGTTCCCGCGGTCAGTAGCTGAACGTGGTGGCGGCCTCGTCGCCGATCCATGCCCAGAGCGGGACGGTGCCCTGCAGTTCGGCGCCGCCGATGAGCGAGTCCGGGCTGAGCTTCTTGGCGTTGAAGCAGATCGGGCAGACGTAGTACCGCCCGCCGGCGGCTTCATAGCGCTTGACCAGTTCCGCGAGCGGCGGGCAGCCGTCGCAGGCCAGGCCGGTGGCGGTGCCGTCGGTGGCGATCCGCACAGCCTCTTTGGTCAGGAACATCAGCGTTGGGCGGCCCGATTCTGCCGCGCCGACGGCGACGAGGAACGCGACGGTGACCTTCTCGGGATCCTCGAGCCCGGTGGTCAAGCTGATGACGGCCTTGCCTGGCATGGCGTGCCTCCCTGGTGCGCGGGCCGGATCGGGCCCGGTGTGGGGTTCACGCTAGGGGCGCCGGTTTTCCGGCGTCGTCCGGAGTTTCCCCTACGAATCGGCCGGGCTGAGGCTGTCCAGCAGGCCGTGGCGCATGGCGAACAGCGTGGCGGTGGAGCGGGTCGATGCCCCGGTCTTGGTGTAGATGCGCTCGATGTGGGTCTCCGCCGTCTTGACGGTGATGCCGAGGGAGCGGGCGGCCTGCCGGGTGGATGCGCCGCGGGCGATCAGGGTGAGAACCTCGATCTCGCGGGGGGTAAGCCCCGCCGGGCCCGGGCGGCGCTTGGCACGGCGCTGGCCAGTTGCGGCGAGCACGGCGTCGGCGGCGTCGGCGGCTAGGCGGCCCGCCCGGACTTGTTTGCCGAGCTCGTCAGCGGCCTGCCTGGGCGGGAGGGCCGGCCGGTGCGGGCGGGGCTCGGTCATCGCGTGGTAGGCATCGGCGGCCGCCAGGATCCGGCCAGCTGCCGGGATTGCCGCCCCGGACAGGCCACGGTGGTAGCCGGACCCGTCCAGGCGCTCGCTGACCATCGAGGCGACAGAGCCGATCCTGGCCAGGGCCGGCGGCCTGGCCAGCATTCGCTGCGTGTAGTAAGGAAAGAGGCGGATCCGCTCCCACTCGGTCCCGGTCAGGGGCCCGGGCTTGCTGAGGATGGTTGCGGGGATGCCGTGCAGGCCGATGTCGTGGACGAGGGCGGCGCGCCGCACGGTCACGATCTCGCTGTCGGGGAGGCCGCAAAGCCCTGCAGCGGCGACGGCCAGCTCGGCTACCGCGCGAGAGTGGCCCGCCCGTGGCGGGGACCGCAGATCGGTGAAGTCGGCGACGGCCTCCAGTGCCGAGTCGAGTTCGCGCTCGGTCAGCTGACCCTGCAGGCCTGGATCGCTGTCGATCAGCATTCCTAGCTCAGGGACCGCATCGATGTCGGCGAGCACCTCCTGGGCTGCCGGGCAGAACAGGTCAACGAGGGCAGGGTCGAACTGCCTGCCCCGCCGGGCCCGGGCCACCTCGATGGCAGCATCGGCGCCGCTGGTCCGGTTGTATACCTCGATGATGTCAGCGAGGTGGAACAGCCGCACCGGCAGGGCGATCTCATTGCCTCCCACGCCGCCGGGCACGCCCCTGGCGTCCCAGCGGGTGAACACCTGCTGCAACGGGGCGCACACGTCACCGTCCAGGCCGAGCCGTTCGGCCATCCGCGCGGTGGTCAGGCAGTGCGACATGAGCCCTCGCTCGACCGCCTGACGGCCGGCCAGGACCAGGCTGCCCGCCACGCGGAGCCGATGCGGCGCGGGGCTACCCGCCCCGACGTGGCGCAACGCGAAGCTCATCATGGGCAGCCCGGCCAGGTCCACGCGGTAACTGTCGTGCCGGTAGGCGATGTCGTCGCCGAACCAGGCCGCGACCTCCGCTGTGTCGGCCACACAACCGACCCATGCGAGCATCATCACGTAGTACAGGCAGGACCGCGCCCTAGGTCCGACGTCCAGGCGGTCGGCCAGCCGGGCCGCGATCAGCCATGACCGCAGCATGTGCTCCAGCGGCTGGCCCAGCCCCAGGTCCATCGCCAGCGAGAAGGCGGCCGCGAGCTCGGCCAGCCGAACGCCTGAGTCCCGGTCGCCCGCTTGCATGAACCAACGCTAATGTGCGCCAGCGACCGCGTAAATGTAGGGGGAACTCCGGACGCGGCCCGCTCGCATGACCCGTACGGTCCTGTCCATAGCGCACGGACGTGCGCTGTCCGAGGGAGGGCGTGATGGCCCAGGTTGACGTCAGCGAGCTACGGGACAAGGTCAAGACCATGTACAAGGCGGTCGCGGAAGAGCCGCACGGCCCGTTCCATTTCGAGATGGGGCGGGACCTGGCGCTGCGGCTGGGCTACCCGGCCAGCGATCTTGACAGCCTGCCGCCGGAGGCGGTCG